>JBFHGF010000137.1:0-7897 GCA_041583335.1 Bacteriovoracaceae bacterium | reverse complement strand
TAGTCTTTCTTGATTTCTTCAAGGAGTGAGTTCTTCTGAAGCATAGTCAAAACAGTGAACTGACTGATCATATAGGAAATACATGGAAGGACAAAGTGATGGAGTCTATCGGCCACTCTCCCCCAAAAACCATAATCCCAATAATCATCTGAATAGAGGTCTCCTGCAGGGAACCAGTCAAAGAACTGTCCACCAGCAAAGAAAACAATCAAAAGAATCCCTAGCATAAACCCTGGGATCGAATACATCCCCATAATGGCAAAACTTGAAGCATAATCAAATTTTGAACCATTGTAGATGGCCTTCAAAACCCCAAGAGGAATACAAATCAGGTAAGACAAAAATAGCGAGGCAAATCCAAATTGTAGTGAGACAGGAAATTTACTCATGATCACATCAGTAACATCCTCTTCGTAAGTGAATGACTCACCAAAATCTAGAGTTGCAATATTCTTTAACCAGATGAGGTAGCGAATGTGCATAGGCTTATCAAAGCCATATTGCTTTTTCAAAGCTTCAACTACTTCTTCAGAAACCACGGCAGTGTCAGCGCCACCGCTTCCACCGCCACTCATGGCCCCTGCAAACTGGAGCTGTTGGAGTTTCTGCTCAACAGGAGAACCTGGTGCAAGGTTGATAATGATAAAGACAACGATCGTCACCCCAAAGAGGGTGGGGACCATTAGCATAAGTCTTCTTAAAATATACTGTAACAACGGCGACTCCTTCTAAATACTGAGCGCAAACAACTTCAACAAAAGATTAATTACTCGATAACATCCCAGTACTGCTGGTAACCAATCTCATACTTGTAAGTATCTTTTGGACGTTTAATATTTTTTCTATAACCATAGAAAATATACTTAGCATTAAAGAGGAAGGCATAAGGAGCATCGTGGGCGATCTCTCTATAAACTTCTCTCATCATTGGAATTCTCTTTTCTTTATCAAGTTCTGTTCTTGCTTTGTCGATAAGCTGATCCACACGAGGATTGCTATAGCTAACAAAGTTAGAACCTGCATTGGCAATTGAAGAAGAGTGCCAAATTTGTTTTGGATCGTTATCAACAGATCCCCCGCCCCAAGCAAGGATTACAGATTCAAAGTTTCTCTCATTGAGAAGAGAAATGAATGTGTTCCACTCCACCACTTTGATATCCACATGAACACCCACTTTCTTAGCATCTTCTTGGAAGATCGTTAGGTATTTATTGAACTCTTTATTAGGGTTAAGAAGTGTGAACTTAAAAGACACCTTTTTACCATCGATCATTTTATCTAGGATTTGGTCTCCATCAGTATCTTTCCATCCCTGAGCTCTAAGAGTTTTGAGAGCATCCTTAGGATCGAAAGGAATTGGTTTAACTGTAGGATCAGCATATTCAGATTGCTGATACCAAGGACCTGTCGCAGGAAGACTTAATCCATAACTAAACTTCTCAATCATTTTTTCACGGTCGATAAGTTTATTAAGGGCCACACGAACATCTCTATTTTCAAATAGAGGGTTCTTTAGGTTCCAACCAATGAAGCCATAACTCTTTGGCTCAAGGTTCTCTGTTTTTACTTTGAATACTTCACTTCCCCATTTCTTACCGTCCGTCTTTTTAACGTATTCCTCAGGAGAAAGCGCAAGAAAATCTAGGTCACCTTTTTCAAGTCTTTGGAGGGCAACACTTGAGTCTTTGATAAAACGAATTTTTACGTTATCAAATTTATACTTGTCTGGATAAACAGAGTTACCCCACCAGTCTTTATTTCTCTCAAGTCTAATCGAGTTTCCTTTTCTCCACTCAACAAGCTTGTAGGGTCCAGTCCCTACGAGATTCTTATTAAGCTCTTTTTCTTGTTCCTTATCTTCATCTTCTTTGCCTGTTTTCTCATAAAGGTGCTTAGGCACTACGGTAATGATTCCACCAGCAACGACGTTGAAGTTACCAAAGTATTTTTTCTTGGCCTTAAATTGAACTTTATTAGGAGCAAGAATAGTACAGCTTTCAATATTCTCAAGATATGGCTTCTTCGTGGCCGTGTTATATCTATTTTCCTTATCCATGAGAGCATCAAAACTAAACTTTACATCTTCAGCTGTAACGGGTTTTCCATCATGCCATTTCACTCCCTCTCTCAGAGTAAAAGTGAAAGTAAGTCCATCTTCTGAAGTTTCCCATGAAGTTGCGAGAGCAGGTTTCCATTCATAAGTATCACTATCTCTAAAGGCCAACCCTTCCATCGTCCATTCGTAGATTCGTGTCGCGTAGAGATCAGTCGACGAGAGAACGTTGATTGTTGTAGGTTGTGAGGAGAAATTATAAGTGAAGGTATTACCGGTGCTCGATGATCCTTTTCCCCCTTTCTCACAAGAAGAAAAAATAAATAGGGAGACAATACAAAGCATAACAGCGTGAAATTTTTCAAGCTTCAACATGGAGGAATTCCTTTAGCAAAGGTTCGAATTAAGTCACCCTACACTAATAGAAATGATACAAAAATTGAAGAAAAAGGTAGGGTTTTCAAAATAATCGCACGATGTGTCTATTTGGAAAAATAGAGCCTTGGGTCAAGGGCCCAGCGATCCTCTTTAAGGTTGCGGTCTTCGATTCTATACTTCTCAAGCTTGTCATCAATTTCAAGGAGTTGTCCCTCGACGTCTTTGTAATTTCTAAATGAAGTTAGTCGATCTTCTTCTAGAGAGGCCAACTCCTCGCGCCATTCAGCTTCGAGCTTATCTCGAAGAACTTTATATCTAAGATTAATCGCGTTAACTCTTTCGATATGACTATCGAGATTCTTCTTATTGGTCAAAAGCTTACTGCTTAGCGCCATCTTCTTTTTCAAAAGAATATCGACAAGCTCTTTACCCATAGTCAGATTATTCACAAGATCCTGACTAAATAATTGTACATAAGCTCCATCGGCAATAAAGATGAAGCGTTTACAGTAGTCGAACTCGGGAACCTTCATCAAGAGGTAGTCGTTGGACTTTCCAACAATATAGGCCTTACAGCGAACATCCGATCCTCTCTCATCCCAGAATTCAACTTTATCTTTCTTATTGAGATACTTCATATTGGCAAAGTCGACTTTCAAACGAATCAAACTCGCCTTTTCATTGATGCGGGAAATACGTCCCGAAAAAATGCCATTGGATTTTGAGACGGCCGCTGTTGCCGCCAAGGTTGAAGCACCCATTAGGAAAAATATTAAGATCATTGAAAACTTCATCTCTTCTATTATAGCGCGGGCCTTGAAAAACCCAAGGGGGAGAAGTGTTCCTTGTATGGTGGAGTGAAAGAGTCTGCTTAGGGGGGGCTTTCTAACCTTCTCCTTCGTATCCTTCGCCTTCATAGTCTTCGCCTTCGTAAGGCACATCAGAAAGTTCGAAATCGGGAAGGTCATCCTTATCTTGAGTTGTCCTTTGAGGACGGTAATTATCTAACTCTGCATTGATGTAGAGTTGAAGAATATCATAGGCCTCACTAATTTCACGAACCATGTGGGCCACACGCTCCTGAACGGTTCCAGGCATATCCTCAGTTACCATGAGATACCATTCCATCTCATCGGCGGCAGTATAGAATTGATCCAGTCCAATAATCACCTCTTCACCGCAAAGCTTGAGGTCATCAATAGAAACAGTTCTGTACTTATTTTTAAAGATTGCAGGAAAATGATCTCGTGTTCTCTTGGCCGAGAAGTGATGCATATATTCTGGTTCGCGATACTTTATACGTTCAAAAAGTCTTTGAGCATCGACTCTAAGAATCGTTAACATGATCATTGTTTTTTCATTTTCTTTAGTGATGCTCATACTCTACCTTTCATTAGGCGTCTGTTTCACCAATCGAGGGAAGCTTTGATCGCTTTCCACCGGGCCATCTATTATCGCCTTCAAGTTCTTCTACATAATGAGAAAGTACTAATAGTGTAGCCCTATTAAAGGGAATAGGTAAAGGAACGTGGATATAAGATCTTTGACGAGAGGTACTGATAAAGTCAGTAACGAGAGAAAATGAATTTAGATGAAAGAGCTTAATCTTCTTATGGTTCACATAGTAATCAAAGTATTTCTTTCTTAAAGATCTAAACTTCTGATACTCGGCCAAAGTACTGGTCATCATGATGACCGGAATTTGCCTGCGATCTAAAAAATAGTCGAGCTCTTGTGGCTTCACTGGAATCAAGTTGATATTGTATCTTTTGAATTCTGCGGCAAAGCGAATAAATGCGCTATCCAGTTTTTCTTGCCATTGAATGTAGAGAATATACTTCTCGCTATTAAGCTCTTCCATACTCTCTTTTTCGTAAAGAAGAGAGCCGAACTCAACTTGTCGCTAGAGCGAGGAGTGAACCGGCAAAATTTGCCTAGCTCTATTGAAAATTACGACTAGGAGGAAGCCCATAATCACTGTTGCCGCCCCAGATCCGGGACCATCTCCATTATCCGAGTTTGTCACTAAGGATACGGAACCACAGGCCAATGCGTTTGCACTATTCTTCGTTTCTGTCGCCAAGGAGGAGACGAAGCCGATTTCTTGACGCTGTTGGGTTTCATCGACAATATCAATAACGGCATCTTGATCATCATAAGAGAGTTGATTAATTCCTTGTACAGATGGGTACATGACCGCCGATACATAGGCCGAGTGATCAATACCTAGAGTGTGACCCATTTCATGAAGAACTGTTTGATAGAGAAGATTCCCTTGGTTTGATCTCAGTTGCTGGTTTTCACCATTGAGAATGATCTCGGTCCTTACGAAGTACGTACCGACACGGTGGCGAACTGTAACGGCCAAAGTGGTGATGGGGCTATAGCCCGTCTCTTCAGCAAAGTTATTTGACCATCGGATGTGGTTACCCGAGTGAGAAGAACTGACAACATAATCGCTTGTAACATTCCACAAATTAACACCAACTGTATTCTCCCACTCGTTCTCAGCTGTAGAGATCAGCTGATTAAGTACCTCACCTTCTGCTGCTGAATCCACAAACTTTTGAAAGGCGATGGGAAAACTCTCCCAGTAAAAACCATTTTCAAAGTCATCAGTGAAATCGTATGCATGTACAGAAGAACTCCCTAGAATTATTCCTAGGACAACAATAACTGCCTTCGCTCTCATTAGACATCCTTGTCTGAATCTCTCACCTCATCCTAAGGCGATAAGCAATAAACTAGGTCAACTACATCAGCTTTGAACGACAAAGAAATCCCGAATCCGCGTGAACTTCATAATCTTGACCTTCTTTAAATTTATGGGGTCCACCTTTAATAACATTTAATGAATAAGTTTCTCCGACCTCTTCCTGAGAATCGAGATTTTCATTAACCGTAAAGGTGATTTTGACTTTTTGATTTTGAATAGAGAAAGGAGCACTTGAATCTACCACTGATTGTACAGTCCCTGCAAAATGTACTGCACACTCGCGACTTGAGTCCAATGATGTTGCCAAAGAGTTGTTGGAGAGAGAGATGAAAATGACAGCAGTTGCAAACAAGCCCTTCCCTAGAGAGTTTTTGCGAACAGTAAGCTTCATCCATGCGCTCCTTTCTTCTATATTCTTTTTGCATCGTCCGTGACGCTTTTCCGACTAGTCTTCCTGACCCGTCTTGCATTTATATAGAGCACGTTTCGTGCCAACTTTTAAAAGCGACCATTTGTCCGTAAGTGCTTAATGATTGGTTTACTATAAAACTTGTCTATGGCCGGATTGGCCTTATCCTCACTAATTCTAGCGCTTTAGCTTGGTGCGTTTTGGTCGCGCAGGGGTCAAAGAGACGACCTCAAAAAAGATTAGTTAATCTTGCAATTCCTATCACCTAAGTATTTCGAACGTTTAGTGAAATGGAGTAAATTTATGGGAAATTAAATAAGGAAAATCGAGGGATACTAAAGGTCTTGAATGTCGAAGAGGCCGATCAATACTATCCTTTCGGCCTCTATCACTTTGCAACCACTTGGTGTCAAAAACTAACCATTACTAAAGTTGAAGGACAATTTTTTGACTCCATTTTTAATCGAGACTATTAAAGAAGGCCGTACCGATTCTCCAAGGTCTGAAGTGGAAGGGTTCATTTGACCAGGGATAGACCATATTAAACCAAACAAATAGTGCCTTACCTCGAATATGCTCACGACTTACAAAGCCCCATCTTCTTGAATCCGAAGAAAAGTCTCTGTTATCCCCCATCATAAAGTACTTCCCTTCAGGGATAGTAGTCTTAGGCTGACTTAGGTGAATGGATTGAGCTTCATTATAGGCCACGATATGTTTGAATTTTCCATTTTGGAATTTCTTAAAGACCATATCCATCGGACGCCCCCTTTGATCGTAGAGCTCCATGAAATCTTTAACTTGCTCAGGAGTTACATCTTCGGTTCCTACTTCTTTGTCGTTGATGAAAACGCGGTTATCAAAAACTTCGATGGTATCACCAGGAAGACCTACGAGTCTTTTTACGTAGAGGATGTCACGATTTTTAGGATATTCAAAAACCATAATATCCCCACGCTCAGGTTCCTTGAACTCGGTCACGTATACTGGGTCACCAAACCACTCAAAGAATGGAAGCTTAAATCCATAGGACATTTTATTGACGATGATAAAATCACCAATGGCCATCGTTGGAAGCATGGATCCCGAGGGAATATGATTGGGTTCAAAGAAGGTTGATTTAAAACCAAATACACCTACAAAAATTAAAATATAAGAAATGATCTCTTTTTTGATCTTTTGGGCATCCCAATTCATATTCACACCTATTGATAAAATATAAAGACAAATATTATTTGATATAACCCTTCGAGTATAACAGGTTCATTCTCAATGCAGAAGATCAAAGATGGCCACGGCATGAATTTTGACAAGGAATTCACCCGAATGGCGCTCCCCACCATTTCGATAGAATGCGAATATATATTTCCCTTCCCCTACTATTGAAACCGCACAAAATTGTGATAAACGTAGCCAAAGTCTTACAAGGAAGAGCATTTTGAATATTCTTGGCGTCGATGTTGGTGGAACAAACACTAAATTGGGTATTGTAAATTCCGAGGGTAATATTCTCTCTCATCGAGTGATGCCTACTCTCGCCCATGAAAGCATTGACCACTTTCTTGATCGCCTCTTTCACGAAGCATCCCTCTTTGAAGAGAGTTACGAGGCAGTAGGCCTTGGCATGCCCAACCTCAACCCGAAGACTGGGGCCTTGCAAGGACAAGTCAACCTCAGTTGGGGTGACCAAAAGTTAATGCCCATTCTTAAAGATCATTTCAAAGGTAAAGAAATACGTATCGACAACGATGCCAATATCGCCGCGATTGGAGAAAAGGTCTTTGGCCGTGGAAAAGACTGCTCAGATTTTATTGTCATTACTTTAGGGACAGGACTAGGAACAGGTATTTTTGTGAATAACCAAATTCTCCATGGCCACAATGGTCTTGGAGCTGAAGGCGGCCACCTCACCCTTATTCCAAACGGACGCCCTTGTCCTTGCTCAGGAAAAGGCCATATTGAAGCCTATGTCAGCGTGAAGGGAATTGAGCAGACTTGCCTTGAAATGACCCAAAAGTCTTATGACTATAGAACTATTCATAAACACTTTATAGACGGCAATCACGATATTGATCAGGTGATTGAACAAAGCGCCCAATATTTGGCCCTTGCGCTCTCGTCTATGCAGGCGCTTTTGGCCCCCGACAAATTCATTATTACTGGTGGAATAAGTTCTCTTGGAGATCGTTTTGCTGGGATGGTGACCCACTATCTCAATGAGTATGGCTTCAAACCCCTACAAGGCTCAGCAGCGGTCGAGATATCTCTAATTCCTCCAGAGCTTGGAGCAATTCTCGGGGCTGCCGCTCAATTCTATCTTTAGAAAATAAAAAAAAGGCTC
>JBFHGF010000136.1:0-7925 GCA_041583335.1 Bacteriovoracaceae bacterium | reverse complement strand
CATCAACAAAGGCGGCCTTTGTCACCATGATGATGACTTTCCTTTCGGCCGTTTTCCTCTTTCCTTCTCGCAAGCGAAGTATTGTGCTCTTTAAAACGGCCTTCTTACTTATTGCGATTTTAGGAGTTGCACTTTTCGGAATTCCGACGGGTAAGTTTCTCTATGAGGTGACGACAGGAAAGCGATCCTTTGGAATGAGGAGAGCGCAAAATGGAATCGAAACCAGAATGGAGGAAGTCTATCGCGGTTTAGAATATTTCCAAGAAGAACCCCTAATGGGTAAAGGTCTCCTTTATAAATTTATGTCGGGAAAAGGGATTCAGGTAAGCGGTTATAACTCTTTCAAAGATCCCCATAACCTCTTTATAAGTGCAGGAGTAATTGGAGGCTGGCCTTTGCTCATTCTATCCGTCGTGGGTTACCTCCTGATGATCTACGGGGCAATTAATGGCATGTTGAGCTCCTCCTATGATATGAGGATTATGGGAATTTTTCTCTTCTCCCACCTCTTAGTCTTTGTGATCTATCACGCCCACTTCTCTCTGGGGGGAATGGGGGACCGCATGTATTGGCTTGTTTTCGGATACTTAGGTCTTGCTGGGGTTCGAAACCTACGCCAAAATTAGCGCCCTAAACATTTTACAATTAGCTCCATTTCTCGTGCTTCTTAGGTTATATTGCGGCCCTTAAGACAGGAGACAACTATGGAATACATTATTAGACTTAAGTCTAAGATGAAGAAGCAGGACTACGCGATTATCCTTATCATTGCTTTAATCGTTGTTGTAAGCAATCTTCCTCAGATTTAGTCCCCCCAATTCGAGTGATGGAGGGTCTGCACTAACCCCAGTTGCAGGCCCAGATACTCTTCTTTCCTTCTAAAAACTGTCCAAACTTTTGATACCTGTTCACTAAAATTATAGACACCCTTTTTTTCATACCTCTAAGTCACTGTTTTAACGAATTCTAAATTTGGCACACTCCTTGCTTCTATATAAGCACAACTTAAAAGATCTCAAGCGAAAAAGATCTAACGTCTACGAAGAAGAGAAAGACCTTACTTCTTTTAAAAAGCTTGAGGATGACCTTTTGTGAGGGGAAGCAAAATGAAAGTACAGAATTGGAAAAAGAAAACGGTGAGTCTTGTGGGATTATCGTTGATGGTATTGGCCTTAGGTTCATGTGGAAGTGACAATAAAGTGGCCGTAACTCCTGCTCCAGATACTTCTGGTACCAACGAGTCTACCGCGACAGCAACATCGGAAACATCATCTTGCCAAACGACCAGCTCATTCTCTGAATTCAAAGAAAGAGTTTCTAATGGTGCTTTTATTCAGCCTTCTGCAAATCGCTCAGTGTACTACTATAACAGTGCAGATAAAAATTCATGGAATATATGGATTATTAAATATAATGATTTCACAAGAAGCTATAATGGCGATTTAAATTATGTTCAACATGAAAAGGGAAATACTGTTGATGCCGTTAAAAACTTTCTTGTGACTAAGCTCAACGAAGCGAAAGATACATCGGGAGGGGGACGCTCTTATACCATTGAGACCACTTCTGGTGAAATTTATACCATTGATCTTTGTAAGCCTATCGTTGCAAACCCTACTTTTTGGGAAAGTTCAGATGGAGAAGAGAGATATCAGTTAGCAAATTAATTTAAAATAAGAACTCCCTAGGTTTCGAAAGAAACCAGTGTGTGAAGTGTGTGTGTGAAAGGCCCCCGATCCCCTGGGGGCCTTCTTCATTTTAAATTCTTTGAATTTTCCATCTCTTGGTTAGGTAAGAATAAAGCCCGAATACGATTTAATTTTGATCAGCAAAGGAGTTTGTAAAAAGCTTCTCTCTCCTTCAATGAAATTTTCTTCTTCTGTATTTAAATCCGTCCAGTGCTGAGTTTTGGTCTTGTCTTTAAAGAAAGTGAGTTCCGACAAGGTCTTTTGAACCTGCTGTTCATCTACTTCAAGAGACTGAAGAGGATTCTTATTTTGGTGAGACTTAAGAGAAACGCTCTGGTCTTTATGGATGGTGAGGAGAAAGGGAGGTAATTCTCCTTCTTCAAGAGTGCTTAGGAAGGGGTCTTTTAAGCTTATAAGTAGCCCTGGTGCGGCCAGATCCTTCATCGGTGCATACTGCTTCGGTGTGATTCTATCTGTAGAGGATCGACCGATTCCAATGTGAAGGAGGTCGTCCTTAGATTGATCAAAGTAATCGAATTTCAGGGCAATGTGAAAGAGCTCGTGGTTGAGGTCGAAATAGAAATATTTCACTCCAGGGGTAGAGACACCTTTACCTTGGCGAATGGAAATATTCTTATCAAAAGATTCTGAGCACAGAAGATCGCCCTTATAGTTGCGAAGCTCTCCCAGACCTGAAACCTTAAGGTCCTTCTTCTCTGCCGATTGCCATTGCACTTTAAAGAAAGAGCCATCCTCTGGAGGGTTATTCTCTCCTAAGAAATTACCAAGCTTATCGTAGTAGTAGGGAATGGCATCACCTTCATCTCGGAGAAACTTGAGATCATTTTGTACATTCCTCTTAATTTCGGATTCATCAACTCCAAAGATCATGGCCAAGTGCTGAGTGACCTCTGAGGTATCAATGGGTCCCCAACGATCGAGGATTTGCATAATTTTACTTAGTCTTCTGTGCTTCGTAATTTTCATGATGACCTCACAGAAAAAGGGATGAATCTTGGGAAAAAGTAAAATGCTGAACGATCTCAACTTCCTTATGGGAAGGGTGTTGAGGGAAGACAATATCTGCATAGAGGGCCATGAGGCAGCTCTTTGTTTGTTGATTAAGCTTAGCATTGCGATCAAAGGAGATTTTCTGGGCACGCCCCTGCGTTGAGCGCAGGTGAAAGGAGAGAGAGAGCTTTCCGCCGTGAGAAGTGGACTCATAGCTCATGCATTCTTTGAGATAAGGATCTTTCTTAGAGATGAGCTTTTTGAAATCCTCTTGGAACTTTTTCGTACTCACCACTTTAACCGGTTTCGCATTAATGACTTTCGCGGGAGTCTCTTGTGCAACGATTGCTTTTGGTCTCTTGGGAAGAGAAGGACGTCGATTGACCTTATTGGGATTTGGTCTTTTCTTAATCTTAATAAAGACAGGCTTGTTTCTTGCTACCTTCTTGGCCTTAAGCACACGATGAGTGGGGCTTAAGTTTGATTGAGGCTTTTTCCTTTTCACACTTTGAGCTCGCCCAAGTACCTCGAGTCCAAGAATGGTAAGGGCCAAAATAGCAACAGAGGCCAAGGCCGTTACCAAGTGCTTAAACTTGAAATTGGGCAGTTTAAAAGTAGGCAACTCAATATTAAGAAGCGCTACCTTAGAATTAGCGCCCTTATTTCTCTTGAGTGCCCTAATTTTCTTTCTTAGGGACAGGCACTTGAGCCTATCGACGCCATGAGTTTGTTGGCATAGCTCTTCAATCGTTTTTCCATAGGCATAGAGATCCCACTTGGGTTCAAAGGTTCCCGATCTTTGTTCTTGTATAAGAGTGAAAAGCTCTGGGCTGAGGTACAGCTCTTTTCCCCTAAGCTTACTCGAGTCAAGTTCAACACCGACCTTTCGAGAGTCCTCAAAGTCGATCAGCTTTATCTTATTGTCTCCGGTAACAATAAGGTTATCAGGACTGATATCTAAATGGACGATGGCCTTCTTTTCATGGAGATAGGAAAGGGCGTGATCCATTTCGAGAATAAAGTTTTGAATGAAATAAAAACTAACCGTTTTCTTTTCCATATGAAGGTTGAGGTATTCTCTTAGAGAAACTCCAGCGAAGTATTGAACGATAAGATAGAGGGTGTCTTCATTATTTTCAGAACTTTCTCTTCTTCTGATATCGTAAACTTTAGGAAAGTATGGGCTCCAGAATTCTTCTAGGGTGGCCGCTTCTTTGAGGAGCCTTTCTTCGGCTTCGGCCTTCTTTTGAGGATCGAGATCTTCACGTACTTTTTTGATAAGAACTTTGTCGTTTTCCTCCGGCCAGAACGCAAGAAAGAGCTCGAAGTTCGCTCCGAGGGAAATTCTCTTTAGCAACCAAATGTCTTCGTCAAAGCGAGTACTACTCATAATAAATGATGTGTTGTGTTAAGGGGTGCAAATATTTTGTATACCCTTGATATAGGGTGTTTTTAGCTTAAAAAACAATTATTTGCCAGTTTTGGAGGTTTTCAACCATGAATATAAGAATCGCCGCGTTGTTACTATGTATTTCTTTCACTCTTTCGTCAAATACCTTGGCTGCTCAGAAGGCCGAGACCAGAAAAGTGAACTCTGCCACCCTAAATGTTGACGGAGAATTTGCTAATCAAGATGAGGAACTTACGTTCTTAAATAATGAGCTCAAGAATGTTAAGGGCCTAAAAAGTGGTTATAAGAAGAAGTCTAAAGTCTTCTCTAAATTAACTACGGAAAGTGAAGAGCTCAAAGAGCACTTTGAAAACTATATCGAAAATCGTGTCGATTACGAAAAAGCGATTGGAGACTATAACAAGACCATCGAGTGTCTTAAGAATGGAGATGCTCTTAAGTGTCGCCCCGATCTAGCTAAAAAGCAAAAAAGAAGAGTTCAGCCAAGACCACAAAGAAGACAAGCTCCTGTTCAAGACTTTGTCGGCTCTTCAATGTCGGCCAACCTAAGAAGAGGTTCGAATAACACCATTAAGAATTTTATTCGCGATGTAGATCTTCTCGTTGCTCAAAGAGATGGAGAACTTCTCTCTTGTTACCGAGCCGGTGGTTATTCTCAAGAAGGTGTTCTTAAAGTTCAATTGAAGATTGCACCTAACGGTAATCTTGGTCACCTCGGGTTTGAAGATACAACTCAGGTAAATGATCCCCGAGTAATTCGCTGTCTTTCAAAAGTACTTTACTCAATCAATTATCCTGCGACTCCAGATGGAAGAACTAAAACGATCAGAAAACCGTTTATCTTCAATTTGATGTAAAAAATCGATTAAGTTACTGATTATAAAGATTTCTTAGGCGCCCTTTCGAGGGTGCCTTTTTATTTTAGATATCCCTAAATTTTGATCTATCGCAATCTCGACAAATAATTCCTATTAACCGAATCTGATCGAAGGTCTTATACTTATAAGGTAAACACAATTCACTTAAATAAGGGGTAGTTATGCCAAAGTATAGAAACGATCTTCAAGATATTTACTTCAATCTCTTTCGCGACTTGGAAGTCCATGAGTTGGCCAAAGATTTTGGAGAGAATGATCTAAAGGATATTATCAATCAATTTGATAAGTTTGCAGAAAACGAAGTCTTCTCTTGTCGTATTGAAGGGGATGAAGTTGGTGTAAAAATGACGGAAAATGGTGTCGTTGCTCCCCCTTCATTTAAAAAGGCCCTTGAGCAATACTATGCCAATGGTTGGTATGCTCTAGGTTATCCTGAAGATATCGGAGGGATGCCTGCTCCAAGAACGGTAACCAACGCTTGTACTTCAATCTATGTGGGATCAAATGTTTCGCTCTCTATGTATTCAGGACTCTCACAAGGGGCAATGAATGTGATTCATGAAGTAGGATCACAAGAGCAAAAAGATAAGTACATCCCTAAGATGATGGAAGGGTCCTGGGGTGGAACTATGTGTTTGACCGAACCAGGTGCTGGTTCTGATGTAGGAGCTGCTTCCACTACGGCAACTCCTAATGACGATGGAACTTATAATATTAAAGGAGTAAAGATCTTTATTTCTTCTGGAGAGAGTGATCTTTATGAAAATAATATTCACCTTGTGCTTGCTCGAACTCCGGGCAGCCCTGAGGGAACAAAAGGGCTATCGCTCTTCATCGTACCTCGCTATGACCTTGAGTCTGGAGAGGCCAATAACGTAAAGTGTACAAAGATTGAAGAAAAGATGGGGATTCATGGACAGGCAACTTGTGAACTTACTTTTGGGGGAGAAGGTGACTGTCGTGGGGAACTTATTGGTAAGGAGCACGAGGGGATTGTGAATATGTTTATCCTCATGAACGAAGCTCGTCTTCTTTGTGGGATTCAAGGAGAGTCGCAAGCAAACCTTGCTTATGAGCTCTCTGTTCAATATGCAAAAGAGAGGAGTCAGTTTGGTACAGAGATTATCAATCATGCTGACGTGAGAAGAATGCTGCTTAAGATGAGAGCGATGGGACGTGGACTTCGTTCACTAAACCTTTATACCGCTAAGCTCTTTGATCTAGAGGCCGCAGGTGATGAGAAGGCCAATGCTGAACTTGCCCTTCTCACTCCCATTTGTAAGTCATTCTCTACGGATGAAGGTTTTCAGGTTGCTGTTGATGCAATTCAAGTTCACGGAGGTTACGGATACTGTTCTGAATATGGTATTGAGCAATTTGCACGTGACGCAAAGATCGCAACCATCTATGAGGGAACCAATGGTATTCAGGCCCTCGACTTTGTGATGAGAAAAATTCTTAAGGATAAAGGGGCCGCATTTCAAAACCTTGGTGCAAAAGTCCAGGCCACTATGGCCGATGCTGAAGCTGCTCAATGGAAGGACGAATGTGCTCTAATAGGTAAATCAATGCAGAAGGCCGTGGCCATTTTAGAGAAATATGGTGAATGGGCCGGTGCAAAGAAGTTTGATTATATTACAGGAACAAGTATGGATTTCCTCAATTACTGTGGAAATCTTATTGTTGCATGGAGACTCCTCAATGGAGCTGTGGTTGCGTCAAAGCTTTTAAAAGAGGGAAGTTATGATGACAAGGCCTATCTCCAGAGTAAAATAGTCGACTTTAAAGTTTTTTCTCAGCATTACCTAACGAGAAATAGCGGTCTTGCTCAAAGCATTTTAAATTTCGAGCAAGATTGGACGGCCGTAGAGCTTTGATCCTAAAAGTGTTAAGCTGATAGACGGTTTAATATTTTAGAAAGTTAGGTTAATAATGAATTTGGAAAGTCTGAATAAATCGATTGAAGATTTTTCCAAGGAAACACACGGAAGCAGTGATTACTTCAAGGAACTCGTGTTCGTTCGCGGACGCGGTTCCAATGAATTTGCTCCCATGAAATTTCTTTGTAAAAAGCATGAGTCTTTAACGACCAAGGAAGATCTATTTAAGGTTGGTTATGTGTGTGATTCTTTTGATCTCTACGACCAACCTGATTTTATGTCTTGGTTTGAGCATCAGTTTAGTCAAAAACTAAAACGTACGCAGGCCAAAGATATCACGATCCTTTACATGCCCGATAACAAACGTATCTTTGATGCAATTGAGTTGGTTCATCAGAGTTACGATGTTCTTCGTAATGAGCATATCATCCTCAATAATAAAAATCTTCCGGTTCAATTGGGAGAGTGGTATGCCAAGTGCGTCTTTGGTCTCGATCAAATGAAATCCACTTCACAACGTGGCTTTGACTTCCTCCTTCATGGCAAGAGAACGGAAATTAAAGTCGAGTGGGGCGATCGCTCCTCACCAAAAGGGGTGAAACTAAGAAAGTCTCTCGCCGAGTTAAGTGACTACTGTATCATCATGTACGTTGGACATAATTTTAGAATTCGAGAAATCTGTTTTCTCGATTGTGACTTTGTTCTTCGTAAGTTTGGGGGCAAAGGGCATACTATCTTTTTGAAAGATAGCGATGTTGATCAGTACTTCTTCAGTCGCTCTCAAAAGCACTTGGATAAAGTGGCCAACCCCTCGGCCCTTTTGAAATACTCGACTCCAACTTTCGCTATGAAGCTCTCCGAGTCTTTTTAGGTACGCGCTCCCTTTTCGGGATTTGTTACTCTGTTGGATATTAAAGTGCTTTTAATCTTCGGCGGGGCCCATTTAAATAGACTCCGATGAGAGAAAAGCGAACACATAGATGGTAGATCAGAAATAAAGATATGTAGGACAGTAGAGTTACCAGCATCCACTTCAAGATGGAGTTGAGCTCCTGGT
>JBFHGF010000135.1:0-7944 GCA_041583335.1 Bacteriovoracaceae bacterium | reverse complement strand
TTAAGCATTGGAATCGCTTAAGCTTCGGTGCAGGATTCCAGTTGGGTCAGAATCCTCTTGCGGTAGAAGTAGCGAGTTTATCAGTGGCCATGAGAACTTTTCAGATTTTCTCTCCTTACTTGAAGACACGTTACAACTTCTTTGCTCGTGAAAAAACAAAACTCTCATTGGAGTTGATGGGGCAGTACAATCTGCCCAGTACCAAAGATCGTTTTGATCTCGATAAAGGATATAATGGAGTCCTTAGTCTTGATGTTGAGAGATCTTTATCAAAGAACTCATCGTTCTCTGTAGTACCTTTTGTGAATTATGGGAAATATGAAATCGGAACCCTTACTCAAAAGGGCACCGACTCTGGACTTAAGTTAATCTACAATCTCTTGGATTAGAAACGATCTGTTGCTTCCACGAGTACTTTTGTAATGCCTTCTTCTGAAAGGGAGTGTCCGGCATCAGCAATTAAGTGAAATTCAGCTTCTGGCCATGCACGGTGTAGGTCCCATGCACTAGTGGCCGGGCATACGACATCGTAGCGTCCTTGAACGATAATGGCCGGAATATTTCTGATCTTGCTGATATTCTTTAGTAAGAAGTCATCGGATTCAAAGAAGCCTTTATTGGTGAAGTAGTGGCATTCGATACGAGCAAAGGCCTCTGCAAAATGATCATCACCGAAATGTTCCATCATATTCTGATCTTGAATAAGCTTTGATGTTGAACCTTCCCAAACGGACCAGGCGCGGGCAGCTTCAGAGCGAACCTTGGGGTTTTCATCGGTAAGCCTCTTGTAGAAGGCCTCTACTAAATTGCCACGTTCTTCTTTGGGAATAGGTGCAAGATAATGTTCCCAGGCATCGGGGTAAATATAGCTGGCCCCATCTTGGTAGAACCATTTAATTTCTTTTTCACGCAGCATAAAGATTCCTCTTAGAAAGAGGGAATCTACTTTTTCAGGATGAGTGATGGCATAGGCCAAGGATAGGGTGGAGCCCCAAGAGCCTCCGAAGACGGCCCACTTATCAATACCGAGATGAGTTCTCAAACGCTCGATATCTTCCACTAAATCCCAAGTGGTATTATCTTTTAGTTCTGCAAAAGGAGTACTGCGACCGCAGCCCCTTTGATCAAAGAGGATGATGCGCCATTTTTTGGGATCAAAGTAGCGACGGTAATTCGGTTGGCATCCGCCTCCTGGTCCACCGTGCAAGAAAACGACGGGTCTACCCTCTGGGTTTCCAGACTCTTCAAAGTACAAGGTGTGGATATCACTTACCGAAAGCATATCGGTGTGGTAGGGTTCTAGTTCAGGATAGAGATGACTCATTGTGTAGGTTCCTCTGTTGAAAATTCGCCCTGATTTTACGGCCAAAAAGCTTGGAGAGATAGGCATGGAGCAAAATGAAAATTTTGAAATCGGACTGCTGCTGACCGCCCATGGGGAGGACAACGGTGGCCGTCATGAACTTCACTATTTTGGTCGCTCTCTTAAAGGTCCTTTTGAATTGATTTTTGACCGAGAAAAGCCAACCCTCTTTATTGAAAGGGAGGCGAAGCCTGCAAACCTAGGAGTGAAGTTTCATCGCAAAAGTGTCGGACTAAAATCCTTTGCCGGACTTGATGTAGATGCCTGCTATTTTGATCGCCAGTCGGATCTTTTTAAGTTTAAAGATGACGGAGGCGTAAGAACTTATGAAGCTGACGTGAGAACTACCGAGCGCTTTTTGATGGAGCGATTTATCAAAGGCATGGTGGAATTTGCTGGAGATTTTTCTATAGAAAATGGAGTACGGATCTTTCGCAATCCTCAAATAAGAAAATCTGAGCGCCAAATTGATATTCCCTTATCGATGCTCTCCTTTGATATTGAAACTTCCATGGGAACCGATCTCTTCTCGATCGGGATTCACTTTAAATCTCCAGGGCGAGAAGTTCGCCGTGTCTATATGGTAGGGAAGTCACAAGGGGAAATGGTTGATACTCAAGGGGAACTCTTTTATTTTCCTGATGAACGTTCTTGTTATCTTCAATTTGAAAGGGATGTACAAGAGCTTGATCCCGACCTTTTACTGGGCTGGCATGTGGTTGGCTTTGATATGGCCTTTCTCGATCGCAAGTGTCAGACTTGGGGGCATTCCCTAAACTTGGGTCGAAAAGGAAGTAAGGTCTCTATTAGTGAACGTATGGGAGGGCAGCAATTTGCCCGCATCAAGGGACGAGTCGTTATTGATGGGCCCAATGCTATGAAAGCGGCCTTCTACAGCTTTGAGAGTTGGAAGCTCGACAATGTGGCCCATGAACTTTTAGGCACCCATAAAGATATTCAATCTACAGGACTTGAAAAAGTTAAAGAAATTGAAAACCGCTTCCATCACGATAAGCCAGCTCTCGCTAAGTACAACCTGATGGATTGTATTTTGGTGACAGACATTATTGAAAAAACGGGATTAGTTAAATTGATGAAGACTCGAGTCTTGCTCTCGGGGCTTCTGATGGATCGGCAAGGGGTCTCCACCGCGGCTTTTGACTTCTTTATGCTGCCGCTTATTCACCGCAAAGGGTTGGTTGCACCCAACGTTCTCGATATTGTAAGGGGTCTACAGGCCACTGGTGGGCATGTGGTGCAACCGGATAGTGGACTCAAGGAACATGTTCTGATTTTTGACTTTAAGAGTCTATATCCCAGTATCATGATGACTTTCTTTATCGATCCCTATAGCCGCCTAAAAAGTGATGTTGATCCTGTGCGAACTCCTGCGGGGATTAGTTTTTCACGAATAGAACATGTTCTTCCGGCCTTTATTGCTCAGTTGATGCAAAGTCGTCAAAAGGCAAAGCAATTGGGGGATCCCTACCTCAGTCAGGCCATTAAGATTTTAATGAACTCTTTCTATGGGGTCATGGGCTCTCCTGGAAGCCGCTTCTACCATGCAGATCTTCCCACGGCGATTACCGAAACAGGACAGTGGATCTTAAGGGATACTATTGAGTACTTTGAAAATGATGGTTATGAAGTGGTCTACGGAGATACCGATTCGATTTTTGTGAAGATTCCCACTGGTGAACGATTTAATGAAAAAGGCAAGGCCATGGCCAAGAAGGCCAATGAACATCTTGAAAAAGTTCTACGCAAACACTTTAAAGTCGAAAGTAAGCTTGAAATTGAGTTTGAAAAATATTATCGAAAAATCTTCTTTCCCGAGTTGAGAACAGGTGAGGGGGGAGCGAAGAAGAAATATGCTGGAGTGGCCATTTCTCCTGATGGAGAAGAAAAGCTGAGTTTTTCAGGGATGGAGTTTGTTCGTTCGGACTGGACCAAAATGGCCAAAGAGTTTCAGTATCAAATTTTTGAGCAATTCTTTAGTGGTGAGGATGTAACGGATATTATTAAGTCCACTGTTGATGATCTCAAAGATGGAAAGTTTGATGATAAGCTGGTCTATAAGAAGCGCTTAAGTAAGAAAGTTGAAGAGTATACCAAGGCGCTTCCACCCCATGTGAAGGCCGCTAAATTGGCCATCGACGCTGGTCATCAAGTCGATCGCGATATTTTCTATGTTTACACTCGTCGTGGGCCCATGCCTATTGAGTTGGAGCACGATGATCTCGATTATCAACACTATATCGACAAACAAATTCGGCCCATTGCCGAAGTAGTTTTGCGACCCTTAGGCCTTGGCTTTGATGATATTATCTCAGGTAATCAACTCGATTTTTTCCTTTAGGTACCCGCTCCCTTTTAGTAGAATGGTGCTTTAAACACTTCAAAGGATTGAAAGTGGAGCTTCGCCATCACTCAAGGAAAGAGTATCTCTTTATCGCATTGATCTTAATGGGATTGACCTATTTCTATCGCGACGGACTATTCTTCTCGAGCTTCAACCTTGACGAGGTTATCCTCACCCTAAGCTCTCAGAACGTGATGGTTCAAGATTACTCCCTTTTCCAACCACTAGAGCAGAGTGATCATTTCTTTGATATCTGGGATGCTAATCGTACCTATGGCAGCATTGACCCCGGTTTCTTCACTCTTATTCTTCATTACTGGTCTTTGATTTCATCTAAAACCCTATGGTTGCGCCTACTGCCTTTTGGCTTCTTTTTGGGCTCTCTTTTCTTGTTGATTAAATTGGCCACTCCAGAAAAGGGAAAACTCTATTATGGTTTATTTCCTCTCTTTCTTGTTTTTGGGGATCAGCTCTTAATGGACCATGCCTATACTGTTCGCCCTTATGCGATGGAGATGATGGGAACTTTCTTTCTTTTTGCTTTTCTCTTCCATTTTAATGGAGAGTGGAGGCGTGAAAATATTTTGATGATGGTCATCCTCTCTTTTTTTCTCGGAAGCCGCTACTATTTTTGGATTAATGCTAGTTTTGCAGGTCTGAGTTTTCTATGGGTAGAGTGGGCAAGGGCAAGTAAGACACTCAAGTTCAAAGAGGTCATCAAGCTATTCTCTATCCCTACCATCGTGGGGATTGTCCTCCTTCTATTCACTTATAGCTATCAAATTGAAAACTTAGATATCGCTTATATGGATGTGAATTACGATCCGGCCAACCCTTGGTTTACGGAAGTTTTGAAGGATATCAATTTTCGCTACCTCTTGAGTTACCCCCTTTTTATTCTCTTCTTTAAGAGAAGGAATTTGAGTGACCAAGAAATGAAAGTGATCTCTTTTCTTACCCTCTCTTTTGTTGGATATGTGCTTTTGTCTGTACTTAAAATTTCACCGTTTAGAGTAGGGCAGCGTTTTACAATTGGCTACCATGTGGTTGCTGTTGTTTCCTGTGCTCTCTTTTTGAAGGAGATCTTTCTTGTACTTTGGAATAATGATCGCAAAATCTCTTTGGTCGTAAGTTTAGTGGCCTTATCCTTTACATTAAATAACTATTTTCTCTTTGTGCAGCAATCGGATTTGGTGCCTATTGTAAAAGAACTAGAGGGAAAGAAAGATAAACTCGTCTATTGCGATGTTGTAAGCTGTAGTATGATTCGCTTTCTTCGAGATTTCACGGGTTATGATGTAAATTGGGAAGAAATGCCCCAATTCAAAATGGTTTCACACGAAGATGTGGAGAAAATCAACCAAGACAAGTTTGATTACTTCTTAGTGATTGCTCCAACAGGAAATTTAGGACGACTTAGCCAGTATCTTGAAAAACAAGATCGCTGGACTATGCTGATAGGAAAGTATTATCAACGTTTATATCAAAAACATTAGAGACTACTTTAGTCGTGGTCGCTATAAGTCTGTGCTCCATCTCTATCGAGATGCTTTTCATTTATTTAATAGAAAGAAAACAACTCTGTTGGCCGCATCGGCAAGCTTTTACATAATCCTCACGATTATTCCTTTTTTCATGCTGTTAATAAGAACTGCAGGATTGATGATCGGAGACCTTAATCAGATCAATGAACTGATTTTTAAATTGGGAAATGAAGTTTTTCCCAATATTGGCCCGGAAGTTTTGATGAAGGCCCGCTCCGTTATTCAAGGCACTTTTTTGGCCAATAAAGAGTTTACGATAATTAACTTTATCATTTTGACCATTTCGTCTCTTTCTTTTTTTAATACGATTTGGTCGGGGATATTCTTGATTTCAGATGACCACACCTTTCTAAAGTGGTGGAAACACCTCAAAGGGCTCGGGGTTATTGCGCTAACGGTTGTGGTCTTAGTTATTGCCTTTGCTTTTCATCCGGTTATGCTCTTGATGATCAAGTCACTAAAATACAATTTGGTGGTAGATGTCCTCTATAATGAGGTGGATACCTTAAAAGGGCTTATCGATTACTTGCGGGCCATCGACCTTTCTAAATCCGTTCTCTTTAGAGAAAACCTCTTTCATTTCTTTATTTTTATTACCTACTTTACGTTCATTTATCGCTGGTTTTTCAATTGGAAAATCAGTTTAAGGGACTCTTTGATAAGTAGTACGACTTTTGTCGGCCTTTTGCTGCTCGGGAAGAACTTATTTTGGATTTACTTCTTCTATGTGAGAGAAACCCTCATGTCGAGCTACGGTGACTACTATACTTTCATTGTCGCTATCATTTGGATCTATTTGGTGATGTGTTTCTTCTTTTTTGGAGTTAGTTTATCTGTTGTACTCAGGGACCGAATTCAGGGGAAAATTGCTAGAGATCAAGGGGATTGGGATTTTCCGGATGAGAAAGTCGATGAAAAATAGAAAAAACACGTTATAATATCTCTATGATTAGAAGTTTAATAAATTTATATGTTCTTGTTCTCATTATTGATGTCATCCTAAGCTATCTTCCCCAGTTTAGACATCAGCCTTGGGCCCAATTTATCAAGAAGGCCGCAGACTTTACTTGTCGTCCAATTCGCCAGATAATGCCTCCTGATCTACCCTTTGACTTCTCTCCGATGATTGTGATTATGGGACTACAGCTCTTTCGCGCACTCTGGTAATTTCTCTTATTGGTTACTCATGAATTCCTTTTGATTTTTTTAGGGACTCAACTTGTCATTTAGCGAATGACTTTACTACAATATAAGCTGAGTACACCATTCACGGATGAAACAAGGTGGTTTAAGTGTCAGATCAGAACTTCGATTTTGATTTTTTAGCGAGAGAAACGCTAGCTCTAACAGAACAGTTAAGAAAAGATTCCTTTAAAAAAGATATGGAAAAGATAACAGACCAATCTGAGCAGTTTGAATTGAACTTCTTTGATAGTGCTTTTGATTTTTCTCGTCGAGATGCAGAAGTGGAGCGCTTTGACGAATTTCTTTGCGAAGAAGTCGAAGAGGATATGGCACAAGACATAGAAGAAGAAGAGGTATCAGAACCCCGTGATCTCGCTGGTCCAGGTATCGTTTATAAATTAGAAAAAGGAATCTCTACTTTTTGTTTGAGAGGTCTGGCCACTTCGGATATGGAATGGGAGCTTGATGCCTTGGAGAGGGGAGATCGCAACCTGACGAAGACGTTGCGTTTAGGGGAAGAGGATTCGCTCGATAATATTGGGTTCTTTCCTACCTATGATGAGGCCTTCGCTGAAACTGTAATTGACCAATTGATTAACCGTCGTTTTCCACGCCAAGAGGCCATCGTTTGTAACCTTAGCGATCCTGGATTTAGTTGGTGGCTTTCCTGTGAAAGCTTGAGCTTTGAAGTCTACTTTCAAAGCCATGGTATTGAGCGAGATGAAAATCTAATTCAATTAGGACCCTTGGGTGACCCCTTTATTGCCTACCAGTTCTTTAAAAAGAGCTTTAATTTTTTTAAATCAAAGTTCTCTATCAATGAATTTTCGGCTACTGAAAAAGGCTTCAGTGTATCTTGTAGTCGAAACTCCGAAGAGCGTTTTCAACAATTGGTTCAGCTCTTCGTCGATGGTACATACCCTTGGGATCATGGAGTTTTTGATGGGGGAGGCTCTCCCGATAAGGCCTTGCTCCTCTATTTTTATGAGCTCTCTTTGCTGAGAAGATTTTGGGTTGAAATCCAAAGCCGACTAAATCAGTAAGTCTTATTTTTAGTAAAAGTTAAGATTATTCTTATTATTTTACTTGAAAAATTTTCGTGCTACATTAAACTTGTAATTACAGGACGTTAACACCAAAACAGGAAGTTTTTGTGGAATTTTCTTTTGAGCAACCCCGCCCACGCCCTCAAAGTGCAGGCAGTTTAAATAATAGTGATCAGGCCGTAGGTTCAGATCGACTCCGAAAAGCGATTGAAAGAAATCGTGCTAAGCAAGCGAAGAGGTCACAAGCGACCGCGCATGCTACAGGAACAGCGTCTCCCGAAGACCTCTTTAATAGAGCGAGTGGAGATTCTGAATGGAGTTTACCCCAATCAAAACCGGTAGGTTCTGCTGGAGCAAGTTCTGCGCGAGCTGCTTCTACTCGCAGAAGCGTAGGCAAAGCTGGCGAACAAGAGTTTACTACTGAGTTGAGAAAGAGGGCACCAC
>JBFHGF010000134.1:0-7977 GCA_041583335.1 Bacteriovoracaceae bacterium | reverse complement strand
GGTGATGCTGGTACAACAGGTCTCTATGATATCGGAGGAGTTGGGCTTTACCATTCTGGATCGGCATCAGGCACTCTGATTGGACTAACTGTAGGTAGTTTAACGGTAGCCCAATCTGCTGATTTAACTAATCTCATTGGATTCAGTGATAAAATTATGGAAGGTGATGGAACAAATCCTATAGAGCTGCGATCTATTTATCGCCTAAAACAATTGGGAGGAGCGCAAAGGCTTGGCAACCGTGCTGAACCTTTCCTTATCTCTACTGTTGATCAGTGGAATATGATCGAAGATGAATCAATTTTTATGTCAGCGCATTTCAGTCTCACTCAAGATTTAGACTTTTCAGGTGAAGTATTCAACTCCATTGGAAGTGGTGTGAATCCATTTCGTGGTAGCTTTAGAGGAAATAACTTTGGGTTGAATAATATTCTAATCAATTATGGAGAATCTTTGGTTGCGGATTATCCTGGAACTGTTTCTATAGCCGCGAGCTCTAATCAGGTTACGGGAGATGCGTCAGCTCTTTTTACTTCGAATATACAAGAAGGTGATCAGATTACGATTGCAGGCAAACACTATACCGTTTCACAAGTGTCCAGTGATACACTGATGTTTCTCAATGAATCGGTTACTACGGCCGTTACAAATGCTACCTACCGTCCATTTCAAGAAACGAATATCGGTATTTTTGCTGCCACTGAAAATGCAGTCATTAATAGTATGTATGAAGAAGATGATGAATATGATGGGAAGCTCTTTATTCGCAACCTTGATATCAATGTGACTGCTACTCCACTAGGAGTTTATGTCGGTGGTCTTGTGGGGTTAATGAGTGGTCAAAACTCTATTCGTAAAATTACGTTAGAGGGGGCCAATATTGACGTGACTCCCTCAACTAGCCTCTATGCCTATGTGGGTGGACTGGTTGGCCAATATGATCTTGTTTCCGAGTGGAATAATTATTGGAATCATATTGATATCTTTGATTCGACAATTTCGGGAGCGACAACAGAGCTCACTTATGTCGGTGGGGTTGTGGGAAAAATCAGCGCATCTGTCCCCACGGGTTCATCAGCTTACCCTTACCATGAGTTTAGAACCTTTAGGGTAAGGGATACCAATATCTCAGGTTTCTCTGCTGCAGGGATTGCTCAGGCCATTTATACCGATATTAATTCAAGTACGAGCTTTGAAGAATTGTGGGTTAGTTCGACAACGGGAAGCACTATTACTGCCTCGAATGACTACGCCGGAGGACTCTTTGGGTCTATTGATACAGGTGAAGTTCACCAGTATGCGGTTACCGGCTATGATATTTCCTCCAATGGTTTCTCTGGAGTTGGTGGAATTGCTGGGATTGCCTATGGAAGCCACTTCGCTGGCGGTTACGTACAGAGTAAAGTGAGCATTGCTAGTGGTGATGTGGGCTGTCTATTGGGAAGAACTTCTAATTCGGCCAATAATGGTCTCAATGTAACTCTTGAAAATAGTTATGGTATGTGTTCGGATGTCACTAATGTGGCCAGTTCTGGGACTTGGTCTTATGCTGTGGCCTCAACCAGCGGGTTTGATAGTCCTACAGGTAATGACGTTTTCTATCTTGCTCCAGCAGATGAATCCCTTACGGGAATCACTTTCCTTTCGCAGACCCAGCTCTTTGATGAGAGCTATATGTCTAGTAATTATCCCAGTTTTCAAAATGGTGACCCTTGGCTTTGGGATGGAGCAAATGTTCAGCCTCGTACAGTGATGGAAGTTCTCCCACAGTATTTCTTTGAATAAAATTTGGACGACTCTTGTGCCTCTAGCTAGAATATTAGCTAGAGGTAATTATGAAATTCTTAATTCTATTAACTGCGTTATGCAGTTCCGCATTTGCTCAATTTACTCCTTTCACTGCTACCAATACTGCACAGTCTGATACTGGACGAGATTGGTATGAAATTAACACTGATAGGGTTCGCTTAATTTTTCCTGAAGATCGAAAAGAGCAGGCCCATGAAGTGGCCGCATTGATTGACTACTATGGTGAATATGTGGGCGACTCCTACCAAGCGGTCCCTAAGAAATTTCCTCTTGTTCTGCGTCCAGGCATGGCCTTGCCCAATGGCTTTGTGACCTTGGCCCCGCGCAGAAGTGAGTGGTTTAATCACGATACCTATATTCCCTTTGTCGGGGGATTGAGCTTCAATGATGCCCTCTCCATCCACGAGTATCGTCACGTGATTCAATTTGATTACTCTTTAAGAAGCACCAATAAGTTTGCCTACTATGTCTTTGGGGAAACAGGACTCGCCATTATGGATGCTATCGGTTTGCCCAACTGGTATTTTGAAGGGGATGCGGTTTGGGCCGAGACCTATCACACTCAAGGGGGACGTGGACGTTCGCCACGTTTTTCTGCGCGCCTGAAGGCCTTGGTGCTTTCGGGAATGGCACCAACTTATGATGAACTTGTGGGACGCACTTACAATACGAATCTGCCCAACCACTATGCCTTTGGTTACTACATTGTGGCGCGGGCCTATGAGAAGTATGGTGAAGACTTTTGGCAAAAAGTGATTAGTCATGTGACTAAGTTTTCTTTGAATCCTTATCGAATTTATCACGCTTTCGAGCGTTATGCGGGAATTGATTTTGATGACTTTATTCGCGAAATGTATGAAGAGCTCAAGATTCGTTGGGAGCGTGAAGGGGATAAGATTGCTCAGGCAACATCAAAAGATTATATTCGCATGACTTATCCCATGATAGATGGAGCGGATCTTTATTATTTGAAGAAGGGTCTCAATGAGTACTGGGGGCTTTATAAGAAAGGCCAGAACCAGGCACTAGAGTTCTTTCCTGTGATGCCGGACTATTCTAAAACAGATATTAAGCACGGACGCTTTGCCTATACTCAATACCTACCGGATCTGCGCTATAGCTATCGCACTTATAATGATCTCTTTGTCTACGATGTAAAGGATGCTTCAGTAGAGCAGTGGACAGTGGATAAGAGGATCTATCATCCACAATGGTCTCCACTGGGGAAGAACTTGGCCTTTGTGGAATATCGTGAAAATGGAAAGTGGGCGATAGGCTTTAAGGCTTCGGCCAAAGGGCCCATCCACTATGTGGATTTCAAAGAGGTGAAACCTTTTGAAGTGGCCTGGGCCAGTGAAGAAACTCTCTTTGTGCTCGTGCAAAATCAAGAGGGAAAGAAATCGATTCATAAGCTAAATCTTCGCACCAAGGCGATGGAAAATATTATGAGTCCCACCCGCAATAACCTCTTTGCTCTAAGGGCCGATGGCAATGACCTCTACTTTGAAGGCGACTGGAAGGGGAGAGTCCAGGTTCTCAAATTTGATGGTTCACTTTTTCAATGTAGTGAGGAGGCCATTGCTGCTTACACGCCAATCGCTGGAAATGGTGAACTCTACTACGCAGTTGAAATGGCCAATGGCCAACGAATTAAAAAACGCAGTATCTCCCAATGTAGGCCTCTCGCTCTTAGTGACTTTCTTGGTAAGAAGAGAATTACGGGAACTTCTCCCACGGATAGCTTAACTAAGACCACTTCTTTGGAAGTAGAGAAGAAGCTCTTTGATAAGAAATATACCATGACGGATTATGCGGAGACCTCGGGAGGCATGGCGCCCCACTCTTGGAACTTCTTTGGTAGTGATGGTTATCAGCTCTCGGTCTTTGGAAATAACTACCTTGGAACTTTGGGTTGGAGTGCGGCAATTGGTTATGATGCCGAACAGTCTAAGCCATTTGCAAACTTTGCTATAAGCTATGCTAAATTCTTCCCTGTATTCACTCTCTATTCATCACTAAGGCAGCGAGAGTATGATTACTTGGGCGCTAATGGACCTGATATCGATTGGACCGAAAAAGAAGTTGGTCTTAAGATGGCCTTGCCTTTTCAATGGGTCGATGGTTTCTATAGCTATGATTTAAAGTTCGCTGTAGATTCAGGTTTGATTGATGGCTCTAGTGATAGTACCCGAGTAAGAGACGATCAATTGACTTATCATAGTGCGGAGCTGACTTGGGCCATGGCCAAAGAGAAGACTTTGCGTCAGATCTATTCTCCGCTTGGACTCTCGCTTAGAGGATTTTATAGAACGGCCATGTCTAAGAATAATGCAAACTTCGATTCTTCGATTACTTTTGCGCGTACCAATTTCTTTATGCCGGGATTTTTTGAAAACCATGGGCTAAAACTTTCGGCCACCTATCAAGGTCAAACCAAGGGTGTATTCAACTATCGTCATGAGCCGATTCAGGTAAGCTCTACTGAGTATACTTTGAGTAGAGGGTATAACTACGAGTATATCGATAGCTTTACTAAGTTCTCACTAGACTACGCTCTTCCTGTGATGGACCCCGATCTCGACCTTTGGGGATGGGCCTATATCAAGAGGATCTATGCCATTCCTTTCTATGATTACACCAGTTACGAAATCCTCAGCTATACGGGGACACTTAAGAGTTATGGTATTGAGGGATATCTTGAAACGAATCTCTTTCGTCGCTTCCCTCTAACTCTTGGTGCCCGCTATAGTTATCGTCAAGAGTATGGTGATTACGCTTGGGATATGATTATCGGTGCTAATTTCGGCTTCTAATTTGAGGGGATTTTAGAGAA
Organism: Bacteriovoracaceae bacterium; assembly: GCA_041583335.1. Classification (GTDB taxonomy): domain Bacteria; phylum Bdellovibrionota; class Bacteriovoracia; order Bacteriovoracales; family Bacteriovoracaceae. The sequence goes on along the minus strand of JBFHGF010000134.1, from coordinate 3,335 downwards.
GAGGGGAGCGAAGAAAATCGACGATATCAAACTCCCTTTTTCAATCGTCGATTTTATCTTGCGCGGTAACAATGTCTCTGTGCTCTTATTCTATGGTGCAATCCTTCGGATTCATAGACATTCTTTTCTTACATTGTCTCACGTCTTTTTAAATAAGATTGGGTTACGTGATAATTAACTATTTGAAAATAGGTAAAAATTAAAATTGTTGAAAATGTAAGATTTTATAATTTCAATAGGTAAGCTCGCTTACCGGAGAGAATGTCTCGGAAAATGTCCGAATATTTTTTTATTAAGTCAGGATGGTTACCTTTTAGCTTTTTAATTTCCTTAATGGTTGCGTCAACACTAGATCTGACATCTTTGACCATAAATTTTCTAAGGGCACCGGCCAGGAAAGATTTGGGATCTACATGGGCCTTGTAAACCATAAGGCTGGCCTCTTTTTCATTGGGAAAGGGGGAGAAAGTTGCGGAGCCTTCAAGGGCATCTGCACTGTCACTTTCGACCATGAACCAATGAACACTATAGCTCCCTTTATTGCTTTGTGATTGTAGGTAGTGGCCATTGATGTATTCGCTATTGGAAATTGGCCACGGCATATCCATCTCATAGAGGACATTGATCTGCAGTCCTTTCTCATTTTTCACTTCTTTTACGACTTTAGATTCTACGAGATTAGGAATATATTTTTTTTGATAATCAAAGGCCGCAAAGATGGCCGCAGACTCGAGAGGTGCTGCTGGAATATAGGCCTTAACGATGACTTCAGGCCAAACTTTCTCTGCAATTTTTCTGGTGCTAACGATTGGTCCCTTTTCCTTGATTTTTCTCAGCTCACCATCGATCCCTTTCTGGGCCTGAAGAGAGAAGCTCAATGATAATGCAGCGATAGAGGTACATAATAATTTCATCGTATAACCTTTTATCCGTGAAGTTAGCTCCACGGCCATTTACAAGCCTTGGAATATACTATAACTTGGTGCGATATTAGTATAAGTGAAAATAGAGGTATCTGGTAGCCTTATGAAGAATAATAACGTCGAGTCCCTTCGTCTTTTTGAAAATAATTTCTTAGAATCTTTAACCCATGTTCATCCGGTAATGCCGGCCATCGTATGGTCTCCCTTTGTCGGTTATATGTACTATCTTGGGGTGATGGAGCGTCAGCTTCCCCTTAGTGAAATTGCCGTTGTAAGCCTCATGGGAATTTTAATTTGGACCCTCACGGAATATGTTCTCCACCGTTGGGCCTTCCACTTTCCTGCCAAATCTAATTTTGGTCAGCGCTTGGTTTTTCTCTTTCACGGTAACCATCACGATGTGCCTAACGATAAGACCCGATTGGTTTTTCCTCCAGTTCCCGCGATGATCATTATGTTCTTATTGTGGCAATTCTTTGCCCTCTTTATTCCCGCTCGTTTTATTGAAGTCTTTATGGGAAGTTTTACCATTGGCTATCTTTGCTACGATTATATCCACTATGCAACTCATCACTTTCCTATGACTTCGACAGTAGGGAAGTACTTGAGAAAATATCACCTCCAACACCACTACCAAGGAAAGGCCGCTAAGTACGGTGTTTCTAATCCTCTATGGGATTATATTTTTGGTACCGTGGATGGCCCAGCAAAGAAATCTTAAGGAATAGCATGAAATTTTGGATTATCGCTCTATCACTTTTATGGAGCGCATCTTCGTTTGCTGAAACTGAGCAGACTTCCTCTGAATTTTGGCAAGACACTAAAGAAGCAGTTACTCTCTTAGCAAAGGGGAGTTATATGCAGTTCACTACGGTTAATAACCTCTATCATGCGGCATGGGGTGTTCCTTTGACATGGTATGGTTTTGAACATGATAAGAGGATTAAAAATCGCTATGGTGGAACGGATATTGCGAATATTGTCGACCATGTTGGGGATGCTGGAGTCCTTTTTAATTTCCCGGTGATTCATGGGGCGTTTTATTACTGGGGAAAGAAAACTAGAAATAATCATCATGTGCAATTTGCCAAAGAATACTTCGCTTCTATGTACTTGGCCTTAGCGGAAACTGGTCTATTAAGTTATATCCATGTTCATGAGCGACCGGAGCTGGGCAACCAATCCTTTTGGGAAACAGAATTTCGCGGCAAATCTTCTTGGCCATCGGGACATGTCGTTCCCTATATGACCCTCTTTTTCAAAACCCTTCAATTCTATGGGCCAAAGTGGGCCGCCATTCCTTTTGTCTTTTCGGTAATGTCTTCCATGCAGAGGATTCAAGACAATAAGCATTGGCTCTCCGATATCACTGCTTCCTTCTTACTTTCGGCCTGGGCCAGTGAAGGAGTGCGCAAGGCCGCAGGTTACGATAAGAATCATCCCTTCTACAAGTGGGTGTTTGAGCACGATGCTTCTTTGGGATTTATTCGTCGCGAAGATGGTAGTTTGGCGCCGAGAGTGACTTGGAATTTCTAGATCCAATGGCGTGACTGGTAATCTTTAAAGGTAACTTTAATCGTTTGTTTTAAGTCCCACTTATAATCCATGCCCAGTTTATCAATAGATTGCTTGCTGTTAACGGTCCAGTATTTGGGAGCAAGTTCATGGATCTTATCTGGTGTGAGCCTAAAGTCGATGGGGAAAACCTTCTGAAGGGCACCTACAGTGTGGGCCAAGCTTGAAACCACAAACATGGGAATGGGGAGAGTCAAGGTTGAGACTTGCATCTCTTCTTTGATGGCCTCGATAATATCTTTAAATGTGGCCACTTCAGGGTAGGCAGGAAAGAAGGTACGAATTTTTTCTTCACTTGGAGAAAGGCACTTTGCGGTGAGCTCAACCAGGTCATGGACACAGACAAAGCTATACTCTTTTTTCATGCCTTCAAATCCGGTTCCCAAAATAACACGAGACTTTACCATTTTAAAAACATCTAAAACGGCCGGGTCCTTGGGGCCAATGACCATCGGTGGTCTGATGATAGTTAGGCTCCATTGTTCAGCAAGGTTTTGGGTTAAGTATTCCTCTGCCTTCTTCTTGGATTGGCCATAGAGAGAGGGAGGGTTTAAGGGAGTCTCTTCCGTATGAGGGATTCCATCAAGGGAAGGTCCAACGGCGGCCAAGGAGCTGGTAAAGATAAAATGAAGTTTGGGATAGCGCTCTTTAAGGGCCTGTTCCAAATCTACAGTCCCTTGAAAGTTTACTTCATCAAAAATACTTTTATTAAAGGAGTGAACAATTCCTGCCGTGTGGACGACGGCATCAAGATCTGGAGGAAGTTGAGAAATCCAACTCTTTATACTTGGAGTGGATAGGTCACCTTGCATAACAGTGAAGTCGTATGGGACATCG
>JBFHGF010000133.1:0-8090 GCA_041583335.1 Bacteriovoracaceae bacterium | reverse complement strand
TCCGATGCATTCTTTCCATTTAGAGATAATATCGACCTTGCTCACCAACTTGGTATTCGTAGTATCATTCAACCTGGCGGCAGTATCAAAGATAAAGAAGTGATTGCGGCCTGTGATGAGTATGGTATTTCGATGGGCTTCACGGGCATGAGGCACTTTAGGCATTAAGAAAATATAAGATAATGAGGAGAGCGCTATGAGCTTAACATATAAAGACAGTGGTGTTGATATTGAAAAAGGTGATGCCCTGGTTGAACGCATTAAGACAAAAGTTAAAAAGACCTACGGGGATCGGGTTGAAAGCGGAGTTGGAGGTTTTGCTTGCCTCTATCGTGCTGGAGATCGCCTCTTGGCCGCAGGTACAGATGGTGTCGGTACAAAACTCAAACTGGCCTTTGAGTGCAACCATCACAGTACCGTGGGAATTGACCTTGTCGCTATGTGTATCAATGATATTCTTTGCACCGGTGCTACACCCTTATTCTTTATGGACTACCTTGCCACGGGAAAACTTGATCTCGAGGTGAGTGAGGCCATTGTAGATGGTGTTGTGGAAGGTTGCCTTCAAAGTGAATGTGCTTTGATTGGTGGAGAGACGGCAGAGATGCCAGGAATGTATGGTGAAGGTGAGTACGATCTCGCTGGTTTTGGAGTGGGGGAAGTATTTCCCCAGCAAATCTTAGGAGGAGATCGTATCAAGGCCGGTGCAACGATTCTAGGTCTTGCTTCTGATGGCTTTCACTCAAATGGCTATTCTCTTTTGAGAAAAGTTTTAGAAGGGGAGAGCGTAGAATTTAAGAAGAAGTTTCTTCGTCCGACCAAAATTTATTGGAAAGATGTAAAGCCCCTTTTAAAGGCCAACCTCATTAGCGGGATGTCCCATATCACGGGTGGGGGACTTTTCAATATTCCTCGCATGAACTCTCAATTTGATTACCACCTCCATACATCTGTTGCAGGTTGGCGTGACCAGTACTTTGATGAGGATTACCGCTGGGTGCAAGATAAAGCGAATCTTGCTACCTCTGAAATGCTTAAAACTTTCAATTGTGGAATTGGACTTGTGATAGTGACAGATGAACCCGAGCAGGTGCGAGCTCTAGTCAAAGATAGTGTTGTCTATGATCTTGGGGTCGTCAAAGTTGGTGAGGGACGCGTATTTCTCGGCCCGGAAGTTTATCAAGCTTGAGGAAGCATTTCTCCCTCAAGCACACAATTAAGAGTTCGTCTTACTTTGGTGCATTTGAGTTGCCTGTATTGAATAGTTCCCTTGATCAGGTCTAGGTGTGGAGTTATGGATTTAAGGTCTGGACGATAGAGCCGATCCATAACTTCTTTCTCTAAAGGATCACGATTTACAAATACTCCCTTTCCTTCTTTTTTGTAAGGGATTTTATCAACGACAATTTTTGTCTTGCCGTCTTCCTTCGTTTCGCGAACGAAGGTGATATGTCCATCTGAGATAATGATATCTCCTACCCGTGCAGTGGGCTCTTTAAACCACTTCTTTCTTCCGCGCACGATGGAGAATTTCTCTTGGTTCAATTTATAGGTACCCCAAATTTTCTTATTTCTGGTGTACTGGGCCTTGAGTGAGAAGTTCGCTACCATCGCGTGGGTAGAGGAAATGGGTCCTAGTGCAAGCACAAGAAAGAGTGCCCTTATAGATTTAAACGTGATGGACTTTTTTTGTTGAGTTTTCATACCCCATACCTATCAAGTTCTATGCCAAAGAAATCTTGCTAAGTATCTGAAATCTCCTCATATACTTGGTCGGGGTCGAGGAATAATCCGGTGGGCGTAAAGAATTTTGACATTTAAATATGATTAAAACTTCATCCATTTATAGTCCTAGTATCCGATAATATAAAGTAAGTGCCTTTATAATGTAATCATATAGAGGTTTTAGGAGTTTTATGCGCATTCTTCACGTGGCCAAATACTACTATCCCTATGCCGGAGGCATGGAGTCCATTGTACGTGACCTATGTGAAGGATTGGCCGCTAAGGGCCATGAAGTTACCGTATTGTGTAGCCATGATAAGTGGCAATATGAAGAAGATCATATTAATGGAGTTAAGGTCATTCGCCTGCCTCGCTTGGGGGTGCTCTTCGGCCAAAATATAAATCTGCGCGCCCTCTTCGCCTTAAGGTACTGTGCCTCTGAAGCGGATATTGTCCACCTGCACACGCCCAATCCTCTCTTTGAGATGGCATCTCTATTTGTTCCAGCAAAGACACCCGTGGTATGCACTTATCATAGTGATATCGTTCGTCAGAAATTTCTATTAAAATTCTATCGCCCATTTTTTAATCAAGTTCTTAGAAAAATGAAAGCGATCTTTGTGCCCACAAAGAATCATATTGAGTATTCAGAGTTTCTCAAAGATAGAAAAGAGCAGTGTCGTATCGTTCCTTTTGGTATTCATACCCACCACTTAACTTCCACTGAAGAGACCATTAAAGCGGCCAAAGAATATCGCAATCAGTTTGGCCCCTATTGTATCTTCATTGGGCGTCTCGTTGGATACAAGGGGATACCGGTGCTTCTTGAAGCGATGAAAGATGGACAGCGCCACTGCGTGATCGTTGGGGATGGCCCTGATCGTGAATTGATTGAAGATAAAATTAAAGAATATGGACTCGAAGAGCGAGTGCATCTCTTGGGGAAGGTCTTTAATCATGTAAAATTCTCTGGCCTTATTCATGGCAGCGAATTTCTAGTACTGCCTTCCATTACTCCCAATGAAAATTTTGGCATTGTTCAGCTTGAGGCCATGGCCTGTTCCAAGCCTGTGGTGACTACAAGACTAAGAAGTGGAGTTCCTGCAGTGGGCGATGAAGGGGTTACGACATTACTGGCAAGCCCTGGGAATGCCCAAGAGTTACAATGTAAAATGCAGCAGCTCTTTGATTCAGTAGAACTTAAAAGGGAGATGGGTCTCAATGCTCGTAAGCGCTTTGAAGAACTCTATACCTACGACAATATGATTCGTGTGCAAGAAGAATTCTATAGGGAACTCTTTGAAGTCGCTCCTCTTTTCGAAGAACTTAAGGCCAGTTAAAAGAAACTCTATTTTAGATCGTGTCGAGGTCTTCTTGCTTTTCTTTTTCAAATTGATTAAAAGTCTCTGAACGTTTGAGAAAGGTGCAAGCATGGGCACTGCCTTTGTCACAGGCCATTTTATAGTACTGAAGTGATTTTTGGCGATCACCATAATCAAATTCAAAACTGGCCATAAGAAAACAGGCGTGGGCATCATCTTTTTTCAGGCATTCACTCTCAGCATCAAAGAAGGCCTCCACTTTATCGCGCAGATCACAGGCCCTTCTGTGGTAGCCTAGACAGGCCTTCTTGAGGTAGTCAAAGGAGCGGTTACGATTAAACTGGAGATGATATTTTCCCAGTTCATAGCAACTCTCGGCTTCATTTAAGGTGCAGGCCTTATCAAAGAATTTTACAAATTCACTCTTCTTTGATTTTTTAAGTTTCCATCCATACTCATGGCAGGCCAAGGCAATATTCTTGTCACAAGCTTCCACCATGATTTGTTCAGCAAGTTCAATTTGTGAGTCGATAATAAGGTAATTATACCATTGCTGACAAGAAGCCCCGTGCTTGGCCTCAAAGCATCCCGTCTTCAATAGGGTGTAGGCCTGATCTTTGGCCCCAATGACAAATTTCTGTTTGGCCACTTCTAAACAAGAGTTTTGATCACCATCAGAACAGGCCTGTTGGACATCGGCACGAGATTCAGAATAGGTGAACTTGGAGAGCTGATTATGAATGGCATCAATCTCTTCCTGACCACTGTAGATAGGGGCCAAGAGGTTGGCCAAGCGGCAACTGGTTTGAGTTCCATGAGTTAAACAGCTGGTCTTGATCGGTTTGTAGATGAAGGGAGAGAGGGCGGCCAAAACGATAAAGATTATCAAGAAGATGGCCAGCTCTTTTACTTTTGAGAAATAACTTTGATCTTTGGTTAAGAGTATTTTACGTGAGGCCACCACTTGCTTGTCGGGAAAGAAGAGCGTGATGGAATTGGCCATAGCATGATCAACGCGATGGAATTTAACTTTGATTTGGGTATTTTCAACTTGGTAGAGCCCGTCTCCACTTGGGGAGAGCTTCTCTTCGGTTTGATCGTCAACTTTGAGATAGAGTTCATTGCCACGATTGGAAATGACAAAATTATTATCATTATCGTGCTTATATATACCTGTGGCCCATTCAAGCGAATTATTCTGTGGCAATTAAATCTCCTGTGATTCTTCTATGTTAACCAATATGGGATTATAAACAAGAAAAAATAACACGAGCGAAATAATCGGATTTATAGGCCAAAGAAGTGGTGTTTCTGGTAGGTCATTGTGTCTGGGCCCAACTCTAGCTAAGCACACTCCACTCAAAGGACTTGTGGATCTTCTTATCGTGAAAATCCTCAGGGATGGAGGTGGCCGATGTCTCTTTCAGGGCCAATCTCTCTTCAAGTGACTCATCCATTTTAAAACTTCTCAGGTTAGTGGAAAAAAATCCCTTAACCCTAAGATGCTTATGGGCCTGAGAGATAAGATAGATATGATCCCTCTGAACGTCCCAGGTCCCTTTAAACTTCTTAGAGACAGAGTAACTCGGGGGATCGAGCACAATATAATCAAAGGCCTCCTCTTCTGGAAGGTCTTTTAAGAACTCTAAGCAATCAGAGTTAACCCAATGATGGCGATTGGGATCCAAGTCATTGAGTTCCATATTACGTTTGGCCCAATCTAGGTAGTGAGGATTGAGGTCTACACTTGTGACCTCGGCGCCGGCACTGGCCAATGCGCTAGAGAGGGATCCGGTATAGCAAAAGAGGTTGAGGGCCTTCTTTCCTGTGAGGTCCATGGATTGAAACTTATGGCGCCAATTGCGATGATCGAGAAAAAGTCCGGTATCGAGATAATCTGAAAGGTTGACTTCAAACTTCAGTTTCCCCTCGGTGACTGTGTTGATTACATTCTTTGCCGAGAGTTTAGTATACTGTTGCGTGCCTTTATTGACCTTCCTCTCTTTTACAAAGCATTTAAACTTAGGAAAACCCAGTTGCTCAAGACCTGTAAAGAGTTCATCTATGTGATGCTCTTTACCTTGGTCTTTCTTTTCATTGAGGCGAAGGGCAATGACGGCCTTATCATTATAAATATCGACAATAAAGGGATATTCGGGGATATCGCGGTCATAGAGGCGAAAAGCGCTAAGTTGATTGCGTTTGGCCCACTTCTTAAGGTGTTTGTAGCGTTTATTGAGTCTTTGAATAATGGCCATAGTTCTATACTTTTTGATGGGTTTAATTTCAATTTAACAGATTACTAGGACTATGAATATAGAAAAGGCCCTCTATTGGGGAGGGCCTAATATTCACCATCTCTAAAGTGACGGAAATTTATTGTTCTTCAAAGATTACAGGATAGGCCGACTTAAGGTAGCGACCAGTGATGATTTTGAAGATATCTTTATTGCGATCGTCATTGATATCCCCCTCAATCATATAGTCACCGTCTTCTTCGGCCATGGCCTTGGCCAAAGCAGCCGCTTCTGGATCAACTGCACCGGACTTGTCTTCTTCATCAAAATTGAAGTCCCATGAAGTACCCGCATTCTTCTTGCCACTTCCCGCGCCACCGGCCACTTGACCGGTTCCCCCAACGGCAGGGTCACCTGCTGCGGGATCGTCTTTCTTCTTAGAATCATCGTCGGCCGTTTTATCACTGTCGCCAAGGGCGGGAGCAAAGCTTGCTAGTCTGGCCTGCTCCGCAGCCGAGAGGTTATTGAAACCACTATTCACTTTTTTAAGCATTTGATCAGCAAATTTATTTTCAAGCTTATTGAGATCGAGGTCATCTTTTCCACCGGCCGCTTTATTGTCTAGATTAATCTTTTTTACCAGAGCATCTCTAAGCTTACTGATGCGAGCAGCATTTTTGGATAGTCCGTTGGCAGCGGTTGAGGCTCCCTCTAGGCGTCCTGCATAGAGGCTATCGCCGGCAGACTTAAGGGACTTAACACTATCGGAGAGTAGGGATTGTCCTGCAAACTCTGGCATGGCCGACAGATCGGGAACTTGAGTCTTCTTACAAGAATTGGCACTAGCACACTGGCAGTCGAGATCGACATTGACGTTATTGACCTTATTGCCAGTGATACAGAAATTATCATCGCTAGAGTTACTGTCATCATCTCCTGTTCCAGAAGAGGTTTGAGCGATGGTCTGCGCAGCAGGAGCATTCGTATTGGTTGTGTTTGACTCAATTTGAGTTCTTAGGGTATTGGCCAGTTTACGATATTCTTGGCTTCGTTTTTCAAGTTTCTTGGCCGCATCTTCCGATTCTGTTGCTGAGCCATAAGCGAAGACGGTAAAGCCGCCAAAGCCAACGGCCCTTGAGATAGGGGTTTTTACAAAGTTAGTGTGTTCGATAAATTTTTCTTGGGCCAGGATCAGTCCTGCTCCAGCTCCTAGCATACCGGTTAGGGCCTTCATTCCGGAGCCTGTCCAGTTGATGCCGGATTTCTTTTCTTCTTCTTTTTTATCACCACTACTTTCTCCACCATTTTCTTCGGCCTGGGCCGTGGCAGAGACAAAGCTCATGGAGATTTCTGTTAAAGAGACAAGTGCGGACTTCAGACCAGAGAAGTGATTGATATCCTCACCAAAGTCTCTTTTCTGCTGCTCATAATCATCGATACTGATGGATTGAAGCTCTCCATCGAGGAAATTGGCCTGCTCACGATAGGACATCATAAAGTCAAAATTATCACTATTCATAACCAAGAGTTTAGTATCGATCTTGGTATTCTTTCTAAAGTCAAAGTCATCAATATTGATATTCTTATTTAAGAGAAGCTCCTCAATATCTACGGAGCCCTCTGTTCCTTTCTTTCCACAATCGCCGGCCGCTGACTTTGCCCAGTCCCAGTAGTTTTCAGCGATGGCCATGGCAGATGCTGCGGCAAAACCAGTTGCTGCAATTTTGGCCACCAGTGCCCTTCTCTTGGCCGCTTTTACCGCCTTATCGGTTTGCTCGGCCGCGGTTTCTAGGGATTGAATCTGCTTGTCTTCATCGCCACGTCCTAGATAGGCCGCCATCTCTGCATCGGAAGCATTCTTAAAGCGAGTGAAGAGGCCAACTTCATTGGCCAAATAAAGGGCGGCCGAAGCGGAGTAGATCCAAACGGAGACGGCCGAAGGACATTGCTTGAGTAAAATAGGTGCGGCCATCGTCGCCGCAAAAAGAGCAATATTTCCCAGTAGCATCTTGGCCGTGGGATCAACATTTTCTCCTTCAATCTTGGTATACTGGCCACCGCCTTCGGAACTACCCGATGTACCCACGGTGGCAGTTGTCTCTTGGGTGCCTGTACTGGTGAGGTCACTGGAGCTGGCACCGGTGCTATTGGCATTTTCTACCAGTGCCTCAAGGTTTGAGTCTTGGGCATAGGCCAGCGGAAGGTGGGCCGTATAGAGGCCACTACATAAGACCAAATTCAGAACGAAGGAATGAACTTGAATAAGGAAGGAAGTGAATCCCTTCTCATTTTTTCTATCCTTTCTGTCACGATTTGCTTTCATGATTTTCTCCTGATTCCAATGCTTACAGACTATTATAGGGCCCGATAGTGCATAAATGGGCCTTTTGGGCCAAAATAAGCTATTTTATTTACTCTATAATGTTATTTCGGGCACTTGAGAAAATCTAGCGGGCAATCTCCTCCCTTGAGGGGTGGCCAGATTTTAAGGCGTGATCCACTTTGATAGGGTCTTCATAATGAATTCAGGGGCCTGAAAGTGGATATTGTGGCCTACAGCGGGGCAACTCTTCCATGTGAAGTTTAGATCTTGAGGAATAGGAAAACCTTTAATCATTTGCCAATACTTCTTATCTTCTTCTCCACAGAAATAGGAGTAGGCCAAGTGGCGTGGCCAGCGTTCAACCCCTGGTAAAAGGTAGCGACCGGGACTCATGAATTTAATTTGGCGAGATAAATCGTGAAGATGGTCTCGATTATCTTCCCTGCGCTTAGTGGCCAACTCTTCTCGTTGGGACTGGGTGAG
>JBFHGF010000132.1:0-8143 GCA_041583335.1 Bacteriovoracaceae bacterium | reverse complement strand
TTGTGATCTGGGGCTATGAGGCTTGGTTTCATTCTTTAACGGGCGAGTCTTTCTTCAAGCGTTATTGGGAGATTCAGATTCATGGTAGAACATTAAAGCAAGATAGTGGTTTTTCACTAGTAGAGAAGTTGAAAAATTTCTCTTACTACTTCTCACGCTCCTTGGCCTATATTCTCCCATGGCCACTCTTCTTCATTGGTGTTGCCATCAGAAAAAGATCAGAACTACAGCTATGGTTTGGAGCAAATCGCAAGTGGTTGCTCTGGCTTGGAGGCTATACTCTTCTTTATATGTTGGTCTTTTCAATATTTGATCGAACTGCGAGCCGTTATTTATTTCCCAATTACTACTTTGTCTACCTCGCTAGTTCCATGGCACTGTATCGTTTGAAGCCTACTTGGTCTTTGGGAGAGAGGTCTTTTTTCACATTCCATACTTATCGTACCCACTGGATTGCTGCTGTTATTTGGCTTGCATTGCACCTGCTGAATTTGGGGAAATACGTCTATAAAGGCGGATATGGTTATTGGATCAAGTGAGAGAGGAAAAAGCTAACCTCATTTATTAAGCGTTTAAATGAATCCTAAAGTAGGCAATAATAGAGAAGTGAAAATTAACTTTTTTGTACTTCTCTTACTGTTTGCTTCTCCTGTCTTTGCCAAATTTGTCGGAGGGATTGGATATATTCAGCCTGGTAAATATCGTGTTGATAATAATGTTTCGCCATTACCCCTGGGTTGGAATGTTGTTCCGATGATTGGTTATTTTGGTGAACGCCTTCAGGTGGTTGGACCAAATATCACTTATAAGCTCATTAAGGATCCTCTTTATAATTTCTTTATAAATTTATCTGCAATAGGTGATCGCTATGAATCTCATAATATTGGGCTAAGGGATACATCACTCAATGCTAATGTGGGACTAAGGATTCTTTTTCTAACGCTAAAGTATGGACATGATATCAGTGGCCGCTACAAGGGAAATACTTTGGAATTCCTTGCCGCTTGGAGATTCATTTTAAGTGAGAAACTTTTTATTATGCCTCGCTATAGAAGGCTGCATCTGGATTCACGCTATGTAAACTTCTATTATGGAATTACACAAGATGAAGCCGATGGTGGACCCTATACTTTTTATCAAAGTGGCAATGCCATTAACGAATCGGTAGGGCTGACAACGACCTACAAGCTCTTTGAAGGGCAATCAATCGCGTTGTCAGCGGATTATACTTTTCTACACGAAAATATCTATAAATCGCCGACAACAAGTCGTAAGTCCTATCTGACAGCAAGCTTATTTTGGAATTATACCTTCTAGCTTATTCGTTACCAGTATTGACGTAATTTCTTCTTATGGCAAAGAATTGAAAGTTAGTAAGATAAACCGTCTTTTCTTTGGTGGGTGGCACTTTTCGCGCTATCGGAATGAACAACACTATCGATTACTCTGGCCACAACCAGCTTATGATCACCTGGCTCATAAATCTTTACGGCCTCAGCGATAATTGTAGAGCGAGCATCAAGCATCAGCACATCGTTGTGCTCAGTAAGCTTATGGTTAATTTCATCAAAAGGATTTGATTCAGGATCATAACCTTTCCAAAAATGTTTAAGGTAATTCTTTTCATGATCGCCAACCACGTTAACAGTGAAGCGCTTTTTGGCCAAAATATGATCGGCACTTGGGCGACCTGGCTTTACCGCCAAGCAAATCAAGAGAGGGTCCATAGAAACTTGCTGAACAAAACTCCCAAGAAACCCATCGGCTTTCTTATTTTCTTCATCGTACCCACAAATAATAAAAAGTCCTGAAGGAATATGTCCCACGGCCGTGGATGGTTTAACTTCGCTCATATTGGCTCCTTTAGTTTACAAATTGTTTAAATATTGTTTCTGCGTTTTTAAACTCAGTAGGGTAGTTGTCAAGTTGGGTTAAGAAGTTGATCAAGTGAGGTGTGAGTTGCTCACTAAAATCAATACTGCTTTCTAGAGGAAGAGTTGAGGGGAGGTTATCGACACTTAGGACCTCCAAACGATTAATATAATCTGTCTCTAGAAAAGGTTTCTCCCACGTTGTGTGGTGATTATAGATGGGGATAGGGTTGAGGTCACTATTGGGATCACAGCTGACATCCGCAACAATCTCAAGGTTTGATTCTTCTGCAGTTACAAGTTCTTTGGTGAGAAAGGGAGGGATCTCCTGGGTAATTAAGGCCGCATTTAAAAAGATATTATGTTTTGCGATTTCAGCAAAAGGACCACCTTTTTTTGTTTCTTCATAGTCCCAAAGGGTCGTAGGTATATCAAATTTATCAAAGAGTTCCTTCGCTCCATTTCCACAGCGTCCAAGAGCACCAATAATTAACGCAGTTGGAGTCTGTTGAGCTTGTTTGCGGTTAGATTCTATTTGTTCTAAGAGGCCATCAAGCTTTGGGAAAGATTTTAGTCCAGGATAATGCCCTTGTTGAGACTGCTTATGAAAATAGCGATCTAGAGCAAAGGCCGCTCCCGCAAAGCCGGCCCAACGTCCAAAGGCACAGACTCTTCGCCCTTGCTCGTTGGTGAGGTACTCCAAGTCAAATAGAGTTCCCCCTCCTTGTTGGTATTGAGAGATGATCTGCTTGGCGTGGGATTGACCTTTGTAGATGTGGGCGAAGTAAATATGTTTATGAAAAAAGAGGTGAGAGTCTTCGATCTCTTTTAGGCCCAAAATAACATAGTCGTTAGGGGCTTCTATCCAGCTATGGGAGGGAACTATTTTGCAGCCAAGTTTCCGATACTCTTCTGTGGCAAAAATACGAGTAGGGGACTCCTCCACGACAACATCAACTCCGGCTTCAAGAACCTTCCTTGTGTCATTGGGGGTGAGCGGTGTGCGGCGCTCATTTTCTTTGGTTTCGTCTCGTAGCCACAGCTTCATGATTTCTCCTCGTGCCCAATATTTTAAGGGGAATTTTTAGGTTTGGATATGCCTTTTCACTTGGGCAGGACTAACTTTCCAGAGAAATCTCATATGCTTTAACGGTGCTCTAAAGTAGACAAAAAGAGCAAAGGCAATCATAGAGTAGATTAAAATACTTTCTGTTGAATATTGGTCTCCAAAAAATGAGATAAAAAGTCCTCCTAAAATATTGGGAGCGATAAAGGAGAGCTCAATTAGAGAATGAACCCGCGATAGATACTTTGTTTCTACACTATGGCTAATAAAGTTCATCTGTGAAGTAATGCGTAAGAAGACGGCAATTCCCCAGAGAAAGAAAAAGAAGACAGAAGCATAGTAATTTCTAAAAAGAAGAAAGCCTGCAAAGAGAAGGGGCTCAATCATAATTGTGACGAAGGGAATTCTTCCGTTGGGGAGATGTTCCATCAATCTTTTGGTGGAAAGACTTCCCAGAAAACCTCCGAGACCAAAGGCACTCATCATGATTCCGTATTGAGTTTCGGTTCCTTTGAGGACTTCAATCACATACGGCACAAGTAAGGGAATAAGAAGTCCAATGCAAAGACCTACGGTAAAGGTATTGATAATAATAGCAAAGAGCTCAGCTCTATTTTTGATATAAGCAATTCCCAGCATGATTTCTTGAAAAAAAATCTGATAGGATTCGTTCTCTTTGTCTTTGTAGGGGGTGTAGCTAATGTTTAAAAGAAGGTAGATGCCGATGAAATAGGTAAGTAAATCGAAAATAAGAACTTCGCTGATGCCACCAAAGAAAGCAAAGAGTGTTGCACCGAGAAAGGGTCCTGCAAGATTAAAGATGGCATTTGTTGATCCAAAGAGAGAATTGGCATCGACAATTTTTTCTTCAGGAACAACCTCATTGATAAGTGCTTGGCGCGAAGGACGAAATACTCCAGTGAAGAAAGCGACCAGAGAGTTGGCGAAAATAACCCATGCCACAGGTCGAAACCAAAGTAAGCTCAGGATAATGGGGATCCTTAATAGCTCACACCATACAAGAATTTTTTTACGGTTTAGAAATTCGCCTAAAGGGCCGCCAATAATACTTCCTAAGGTAAGAAAGACGAGAAAGCTTGAACGTAGAATTCCAAGGCTTGCCTTATTGTTATCAGTAACTTTAAAGATAAAGAGCATGATAACAGTTTCTGTAATAAAGCTGCCTAGTTCAGAAGTCGAACCAGAAATATAGAGGCGCCGAAAGTTGGGAAGTGTGATGAGAGAATCTTTCTTAGGCGCCTTTTGATTCATATATCCTTTGTAACGTTAGCCATTGCTTTCGTTGAGTTTGATGAGTTTAGATAGGGACTCATTGTACTCGTTTTGAAGCCTTCCGATAATATCGGAAACAGATTCTTTTTGAGATACGAACTCAATTGTTGGACCAGCGCACCAGATAGATTTATAAGTTGCGGAAAATGCAGCCTTTTCAAGGAGCTTCATTCCTTTGTAGTAAGTTAGCATCTTAGCGTACTTTTTTAACTTCTTATTCTTATTCAAAAATCCTTCTACCAAGTTTTGCTCTGTCCCAACTTTTTCAACAAAGGGAGTCTTAATCACAGTACATGGAGTTCCTGAAATTTTAGAAGTCATGACAATATCTTTGGCACCGTAATCAAGGATGGCCTTCTTATAATCTTCATTTACTCCAGACTCTGTGGTCGCGATAAAGGGCGAGCCCATGCTCACACCCTCGGCGCCAAGGGCCAGCATACTAAGAAGTCCTGCGCCTGTTCCAACTCCCCCAGCATTGATGATAGGGAGGTTGGTCGCTTTTTGAAGCATTGGAATAAGAATAGAAGCGGCGATGGGTCCTGCATGTCCACCAGCTCCACTGTTGACGGCAATGAGCGCATCTGCGCCAAGTTGCTCTACTTTCTTAGCGTAATCAATATCCACAACATCACAGAGAATCTTTGCTCCACAGGGTTGGAGCTCATCGATTATTTTCTTAGGACTTCCTAGGGAGGTAATAATGAAGTCGGGAGTATATTTTTTGCAAATCTCAATTTGTTTATCGAGATGAACATTACTTTTATTGGCAATGAGGTTAATGCCAAAAGGTCCATCACAATTTTCTTTCAGATCCTTTAAACCTTTTTCAAAGTCCTCAATTTCTCTCCAGTTGAGAGCAGGAATACATCCCATGATTCCGGCCTTGGCCGCGGCCTTGAGCATCTCTGAGTTAGAAACCAAGAACATTGGGGCCATGATAATAGGCAGCTTGATATTAAATGTTTCTGTTAGCCATGTTTTCATAATAAAAACCTCTAAAATCGTTTAAGTAAGTTATTCGTTTTTAACTTAATTTTATTTTATGTAAGAAGTTAACAGACTATTGCTTACGAATCATCAACTTTCATGAGCTAGAATGATAGATGTCAATTTGAATGCAAATTTAGTCACGGATGACAAATTTAAAAAATCTTTACCAAGGAGGGTATCGATGAGTATATCTAAGTTTATTTCTACGCCTCTAGTTCTGACCCTATCTCTATTAAGTTACTCAAGTTTTGCCAGCGATTTTGTTTATATCACTACGGGGCAAGACATGGCACAAGAGTCACTTATTCATATGAAGTCGGCACATCCAATGGAAATTATTAAACAAGAAAATGGAATTTCCCTTATTAAAGTTCACAAAGATTCCCTAGAGGATATTTCACATATCGCTCATGAAGACCACAAGCGTTGTGGGGGATATATTTTTCATGAAACTCTAGAAGAGGCATCAAAAGAAGTCTCTGCAGTTGCAGAAAAAACTTTTGCTAAGGAAGTTGTATTTGCTGATTACAACTTAGATCAAGATATTGCTGTACAAAACCTTTTGCCAGAAGTGAAAGAAGCCAATATTAGAGCAACGATCACTAAGCTCACTTCATTTAAGAACCGTTACTATGATGCGGATACTGGAGTCGATTCTCAAGAGTGGCTTTATAATCAGTGGAAGAGCTTTGCCCAGGGACGTGCTGACTATAAAGTTGAAAAATATGAGCACTCATCCTGGAAGCAACCAACTGTCATTGCAACAATTAAAGGAAAGTCGGATGAAACGATTGTAATTGGTGGCCATGGGGATTCCATTGCTGGTTTCTGGGGGCGTGCTCGTGCAGCTGCTCCAGGTGCTGATGACAATGCTTCAGGAATTGCAACCTTAACAGAAGTACTCAGGGTTCTTGTTACATCAAATTATCAACCTGAAAAAACAATTCAATTTATGTCTTATGCTGCTGAAGAAGTTGGACTACGTGGTTCAAAAGAAATGGCCAAACTTTATAAGAATAATGGTGAGAATGTGGTTGGAGTCCTCCAGTTGGATATGACTAACTTTAATGGAAGTGATCTCGATATTGTGATGATGACAGATTACACTAACCAAGCACAGAATGCTTTTCTTGGGAGTTTAATTGATAAGTACCTACCTGGAGTTTCTTGGGGATACGATAAGTGTGGTTATGCTTGTTCTGATCACGCAAGCTGGACAGGAGAAGGCTTTCCTGCTTCCATTCCTTTTGAGGCGAAGAAAAGAGATATGAATGGAGATATCCATACAAGTAGAGATACTCTAAGCCAGTCTGGTGGAGTTGCTGATCATGCTCATAAATTTGCCAAGCTTGGCCTTGCTTTTGCCATCGAGCTCGACAAATAAATAAAAGAGAAAGTAGTTAATTTTATGCGTTATAAGACCTATGCGGCCACTTGAATTCCTTGCCGCATAGGGTACGAAAAGGCTATTCTTGAGGTAAGAACACTTCAATCAAGGATGGCCTTACGTGTCTCAAAGTGATATTCCGAGCTTAGTCGAATTTGACGAAATCAAAAAATTCCTAGATTCAGAGCGCAAAACAATCATTGCTGTTAATGGACTCGATGAGGACGATATTGATGAATATGTTCGCTCGAAGGAAGATGCCGTTCTTATTTTAGATTTTCTTGCTGGTCTTCAAATAAAGCTTCATCAATTTTTCACCGAGTTTCCCAGCCTTATTCCTCTTTTTAACAAAGACTTTCTCTCTCTCTCCGAGTTCTTTAGCCGTGACTATGTTTTGGAACAGGCCTTCTTGGACGATTGTTTAATACCAGAAAAAGAAATGTTCTTCTTTGGTCAAGATGGGGGAATTAATCTCAATATTCTGAAAGTTCACTATGATCACTTAATGGACTGGACTGTCGAGAAGGGAAAGTTGCACAAAGAGACTCAAAGTCTGATTAAAGAAAAGTTTTCTTTTGAACTTAAACCTAGTCAGCTGGACTGTTCTTGTGTGTCTTGTAACGGAGACTATAGAACTAAGTTGAGAGAATATGTCTTTGATGAATGTAAATCAGAGATAGATCAAGCGGCAAATTCGATTAAAGAAAATATTGAGACTTCTAATTTGAGAGATGTCAGTCGCTATTTTGTAGATATGCAAAAAAATATCGAAAGGATATTTCATAAAGTACGCTATAGACTGAAGCGCTCAACTCTCAATAGGCTCGATTCTCAAGTGAAGCCTCTGGTTAAAGATAATTTTACTTATCCCGCAGAACTGGCCCTTGCTAGAGAGAAAACCATTCGTCCCTTTCTTATGACGATGCTCTATGATGAAGGGTTGAGTGATGATCTGATTGGTGATGATGAGTTTAAAAGATTCTTCAGTCAGCTCGGAACGAATATCTGGCGCTCTGAAAACTATCTTGAGCGTGAATTTAAGAAGCTTGTAAAGTCAGTAATGCTTCTCAAACGTAAGGATATCTCTGGAAAAATCTTACAAGAATATATTGGAGAGTTTTGGATTCATTCTCAATCGAGAGAATTGAAGAGAAAAGTAGTTTATCACATGGGTCCGACAAACTCAGGTAAAACCTATCACGCCATTCAAGGGCTTATTAAGGCCAAAACGGGATGTTATCTGGCTCCATTGAGATTACTCGCAGCAGAGCTCTACGATACTCTCAATTCGAATGATGTAGTGACGACACTACTTACCGGTGAAGAGGTTATCGAAAAAGAAGGCTCCACCCATTATTCATCTACTATTGAAATGGCCCGTTTAAATGAACCGTTTGAGTGCTGTGTAATCGATGAGATTCAAATGATTACAGACCCCCAGAGAGGTTGGGCATGGACGAGGGCCTTAGTGAATATCATTGCCGATGAAATTCACCTTTGTGGAGACCCCTCTGCTTTAGATCTTGTACGTAA
>JBFHGF010000131.1:0-8171 GCA_041583335.1 Bacteriovoracaceae bacterium | reverse complement strand
TGGAGTTAGCGATATCCATGTGGTTGAAACTTGGAATAACCGAAGAAAATCCTGTTCCAATTCCTTCCGAACCATTGAGAAGCATGATGGGAAGCTTTGGCAATAGGTGCACTGGCTCTTGAACCGTTTCATCGTAGTTAGGAGTCATCTCCACTTGGTACATATCATCAAAGAGAAGAGTCTTGGCCACTTCACCAAGTTTACATTCGATATACCTAGAGGCCGCAGGCTGAGTCTCCATCCTCTCCCCAAAATATCCTTTTTTATCGATCAAGGGATAGTTATTGGAGAAGGTAAAGTCCTGGGCCATATTGACGATTGCGGTTTCAATGGACGCAGGTCCATGGGGATGCAGAGTCAAAACCAGTCCCGTGGCCGAACTTACTTTTGTAAGTCCCTTACTCTGATTGCGATAGAGAGTATACAAAATACGACGTTGTCCCGGCTTCAATCCATCTTGCAGATAAGGGATCGCACGATCCATTAGGGTATAGATCTGATAGGTACGGTATTCCTCTTTAACTACTTCGGTGAGGGATACGGAGTCGAGAGAATGCAAATAATTTTCTTCCATGTTTCTTTATTCCTTGCCGGCCTGCCGGGCCGTAGTCTTGGCGAAGGCCGGTTAGTATTCGAGGTGTCCGAGGAGGCCGCCCTTTTTCTTTTTAGTAGCCTTGGTCACTTTTTTGGTCACCTTTTTGCTCGCTTTTTTTGTGGCCTTCTTTGCCACTTTCTTTGCCGATTTCTTTGCCACTTTCTTTGCAGCTTTCTTTGCCACTTTCTTTGCCGCTTTCTTTACCACTTTCTTTGTAGCTTTTTTGGCAACTTTTTTCGTTGCCGTTTTCTTGGCCGTTTTTGAAGTGGCGGTGACGACATCTTCAAGTAAGGCCTCTTGAACTTCTTCTAAACCTGTGGAGAGAATAATTTGCTCCGCTCCTTCACTGGCCCCATCAATAAGGAGGGCCTTACGAGGATTAGAATCTTTTCCAAAGCAAACATTGAGCATGGCGCGAGCAGAAGTTGGCTTCTCAACTTTGATCACGGTATAAGTTTCCTTGCTCATCACATACTTCCAGGCTTCGGGACTCATCTCCCCTAAACCTTTGTTGCGGTGGATGGCCTTAATTTTATATTCACCTTTCTTTTTGAGGTCTTCGAGCTGCTGAGGAGTTTCCACATAGACCATCTTCCTCTCAGTCACCACCTCAAAGAGAGGGGCTTTCGCAATTTGGATGGCCTCATTCTCAAAGAGTTCAGGCCAGAAGGTGTAGAAGAAGTTGGTCAAAAGTGTGTTGATATGTCCACCATCCACATCGGAATCCGCGAGAAAAACGATTTTAGAATAGCGAAGCTTATCCCACTCAACCGGCTGACCCAGAACGAGACCGATAGAGGCCATGATATCTGAGAATTCTTGGTTATTGAGGATATCTTTGATGCTGGCCTGAGCTACGTTCATAGGCTTCCCTTTTAGGGCAATTCCACCATGATAGAGCTTATTACGGGCCGAACGAAGTCCACCAATGGCCGAGTCCCCTTCACAAATGAACAGGGTACAAAGGTCACGCTTTCTTCTTTCGTTAGCATCAAGAAGTTTCTCCACTCTTTGCTTCTTTTGCTTGCGAGCTTTCTTAGAAGCTTCTTTGAGCATCTGAAATTTGTGACGACTCTTGGCACGCTCCATAACCTGTTCTAAATACTCTTTGTTCTTACGAATAAATTTAGGCATGGCCCCATCCATCACCCCTTCAATCGCTTTTTCCAGATTGAGGTCACGCACCAGTTTTCTCTTGGTCTGAGATTCAAAGCGTGGGTTAGGCATGGTAATTCCAAGAACAAAAGTCATCCCTGTCAGGAAGTCGTTATCCACGAGATTTACTTTTTCTTTCTTGGCCACTTTTTCAAGTTTATCTTTCAAGGAGTTGATGAAGATACGTCTAAAACGGTCTTGGTGAAAACCACCATCAAAGGTCGGTGTTGAGTTAACAAAAGAAACAAAGTTCTCACGCTCTTCCGACATTTTATCAAAGCAAATCGAAAGGCTCATATCGATACGGCCTTTCACTTTCTTGCCCTTGGTATTCACATCTTCGTAAGTATAGTGCTCATCAACAATATTTTGGGCCGTTTCAGGAGAAATCCTTTGGGCCAATTCAAAAAGACCTTTTTCATAGAGGTACTTTTCTTTATTAAAATAAAAAGTCAGTCCTGGATTATTGTAAGCAAGGTCAATGATACGCTTTCTCAGCAGGTCTTTATCAATAACAGGATTCTTGTAAACTTCTTTGGAGAGTTTTACTTCAACCTTTACCCCTGAGTGACCAGAAAAAGTCTTCTTCTTGCCTTTATTTACTTTCAAGGCACCATCAATGAACGATACCGTCTGCTCTTTCTTGGTGTTGTAATGGCGTACTGTAACCTTAAAGAGATCACTCGTTAAACAAGTGGCAGCGGCCCCAAGACCATTTTGTCCCAAAGTTCTGTGCAAGAAACCCTTCTCATCCACTTCTTCGTCTTTAAACTTTGATCCTGTTCTAAATTCTGAATAAACCTGAGGTATTTTTTCTAACGGAAAACCAATTCCATTATCCTCGACTTCGACAGAGAGCCCATCTTCACTGAGGCGAGTGTGGATTTCGGTGACGTGTCCACGATAAAATTCATCAATACAGTTATCGAGAATCTCTTCAACGGCCTTACTCTTTGCTTGGTGGAATTGCACTGTTTGCCACTCTAACCCTTGATCGGTGTAGAGGTAGGTATCGAGGTCTTCTACATCATTTGATCCAAATACAAGAGTAATACGATTACGACAGTGCCAACGTTGGTCCTTACTTTCAATGACCGCATCCTTGGTCTTTCCCCGACGTTTAACTGATTCAATGGCCATGGGCAAAATTCCTTCTTTTTATTTGATTTATGTGAACGCTATATTTTACAGTTTAGTGAGAAATAAAAAATAATTCCCCTTATCAGACTAAAGGGCCATAAAACTCTCGAAAAGGCATAATGCGTCAAATACTTAAAATTAAAGCTATTATTTATTTAATCTTACACCTATTACCGATCGTAGCCCTCGGCTTTAGCCCCATGTCCCATGCCTCTCAGCAGAGCGTGCTCGACTGGGATCATCTTCCTTTGGACCAAGGCACCAAGGAAAAACTCAAAACGAGCGATGCCATCTACTGTAAAAGCCATGTGGAGACTAAAGAAAAATCGCAATCTCTCGAGTATTTCATTGTCGGCCTTCACAAGAAAAACTGTCGTGTGGCCCTCAGTAAACTCTCCCAATATGAACGCTTTGAAGAATTTTTAGATTTTGTAGAAAAATCTAAATATAACGAAGAGCAAAAAAGAATCACCCTCTACTTAGGTCATATCCTCATGCCCTTTGATATGATTTTAGATTTTCAAATCCCCCGTATCACCCAACCAGGATCCTACCCCTTTCGCTTTGATAAGGGATTCCTCAAGAATTTAACTGGGGAAATCTCTATTTCTCAACACAACGATCGCTGTTTATTTGCCACGCAGGCACGATGGAAGGGTCCGAAAACACGTATTCCCGACCGTGTGTTCGGCTTTTTTTCCCAGGCCTTAGGAAAAAATGCGATGGAAACCCTATTCAGAATTTCCCTCACCCGCTAGATTGTCCTATACTGAAGCACCCTAATAGAAATTGAACTCAAGTTCTTAGGTTCAAGCACAATTTAACGAAGAAATAGACAACTATGAAAATATTAAGAATCAACCCATCGGATACTTACGACATCCGCCACAAAATGCTCCGACCAGGACGCCCAAAAGAAACGGTTCATTTCCCAGGAGATGATGACGACCAATCTTTTCACCTAGGCGCTTTTGATGGCAATAAACTTGTAAGCGTGGCCTCTTTCTATTTTGAAAGGCACCCTGATTTAATTCACGACGAATACCAGTACCGCTTACGGGGTATGGCCACTCTTCCCGAGTACCAAGGCCAAGGCCACTCCAGTGCTTTGTTAAAAATGGCCTTCCCCATAATCAAACTCAATCAATGCACTCTGCTGTGGTGTAATGCTCGAGTTTCAGCTGTGGGCTTCTATCAGAAAGTAGGCTTTGAAAAAATGGGAGAGCCTTTTAATATCCCCCAAATTGGTGAACATATCCTTATGTTCCACAAGGTCTAATAGTACTTAGGATTCATACAAAAGACTTTGGGCTTTTGATTTTCAATTTGACGATACTGTTCCTTGAAGCAGGCCTCTTGAGTTTTGAATTTCTTAAAGGCCGCGCATCGTAGCGCTGGACGAGACTTCTTTTTGTCCTCATCCCTCTCTTCCCCACAGCGAACAAAGCCCTGGTAGTTTACACAGACAAAATTGCCTCGCTGGCAATCATAAATAAGATAACTTCCGCGAAACCATTTATTGGAGATACGGGGCTCATACTTCTCGCGCTCGATGCGATCCATCCCTTCGGTGTCGTTGGTTATGGGAGCTTCATCGTTCTTTGTTTCACCATTTTTTATTTCTTCGGTTTTCGACTCTTGAGGGCCTTGGACTTCTTGGACCTCTTTTTGGCTCTCTTCTTGGGCCTGTGACGACACCCCTTGCCACAGGGACAAACCTAAAACCAATACACTCAATTTCTTTCGCTTTTGCCAAAACATATGCGCTTAAGCCCCAAAACACTCTATAAATTAAAGACAATTCCCCTATATTGTAGCATATATAGCTCAATCCCTTTAAACTGTTAGCGATTAATTAATATTTTAGCAAAGTAGTGCCCTATGAGTGATATGAACGCAAATGTGAATCTTTTCAACCCCATCTACAAGGCCCTGGCCGAGTCCATTTCCCATGCTATCAAAGAAGTCTATGGAGAAAGTGCGGCGGCCGAAGTTTCACTCGCTCAAATCTACTCTATGCTAGGCCTTGCCCCTAACCTCAAAATGGGACATATTGCTTTTGCCTGTTTTCCTTTGGCCAAGGCGTTGAGAAAAGGCCCTCCGCAAATTGCGGGAGAACTGAAAGAACACGTGGCCTCCTGCCCTATTGTCGCCGACGTTCAGGCCCAAGGTCCCTACCTTAATTTCTTTATTAAAAATGAATCACTTGGTGAGCTGGTTATTGGTGCGGCCAATTCCCACGATCTCTTTAATGCCGAGCTCTTTACCGGTGACGAAAAATGGATGATTGAATACTCTCAACCCAATACCCACAAAATCCTTCACGTGGGTCATATGAGAAACCTCTGCTTAGGAAATGCTCTCGTTCGCATGTGCCGTTATGCAGGGATAAATACTTCTGCCGTGACTTACCCCGGAGATGTGGGAACCCACGTGGCCAAGTGCCTTTGGTATTACAAGTACCACAATAAAGAGGCCATTCCCGCTGAAGAAAAAGGAGCATGGCTCGGACAGATGTATACCAAGGGAAATACCCTCCTTGAAGAACAAAGAGGAACTGAGCAAGAAGAGGAAAACCGCAAGGCCCTAACCGAAATCCTCAAACAGCTACACGACCAAGAAGGTGAATTCTATGACCTCTGGGTAGAAACCAAGGCCTGGTCCGTAGAACTGATGAAAGAAGCCTACCGCTGGACCGATGTCGAATTTGACCGTTGGTTCTGGGAATCCGAAGTGGATGCCCCTTCTCTAAAATATGCCAAAGAACTCTTTGATCAAGGCCTTCTCGTTCAAGATCAAGGGGCCATTGGAATGGATTTATCAGATGATAAATTGGGTTTTTGTCTGCTCATCAAAACTGACGGAACAGGACTCTACGCCACCAAGGATGTGGAACTTGCTCGCAAGAAGTTCAAAGAATTTGGCGTCGATAAAAATATTTATGTCGTGGATAACCGTCAGGCCCACCACTTTAAACAAGTTTTTAAAGTCCTGGAAAAAGTGGGATTTGAAAAGGCCCGTGACTGCCACCACCTTCAGTATGAAATGGTAGAACTGCCTGATGGGGCCATGTCTTCGCGTAAAGGAAATATCGTTCCCCTTATGGATCTCGTCCATCAAATGGAAAACACCATTAAAGAAAATTACCTCAACAAATATCTCGAAGCGAATGAGTGGGGCCAAGAAGAAGTGGAAAAAACCGCCACTATGATTGCCAACGGCGCCATCAAATACGGAATGATTCGTGTGGATAATAACCGTAAGATTGTCTTTGATATGCAGGAGTGGCTGAAACTCGATGGGGAAACGGGACCATACCTGCAATACGTTCACGCACGAATCTATTCACTATGCCAAAAGTTAGAATACAACGATGAACTTCAGGTCAACTGGGATCTCCTAAGCACCGACAGCGAAACCGCCTTAATGGTAAAACTAATGGACTTCAATAATGTCGTGGCCAATGGAGTTCAAAAACTTCAGACCCTTGGGGTTTGTAACTACCTCTACGAGCTAGGAAAACTCTTCAATTCTTTTTATGCCGAATGTCCGATTGGAAAGGCCGAAGAAGAGCTTAAGCATACCCGCTTGGCCTTGGCCCATGCCACAGGAGAAGTCATGCGTGTTGGACTTGATATGCTAGGGATTCCTGCTCCTCAAAAGATGTGATCAATCCTTATCAAAGAGGGCCACTTCAAGTGAAGTGCCCTTGATTTCATAGCGAAAAATAATAGAGTTTTGCAAACTCAATAAGGTAGGTCCCAAGACCGAAGAAAAGCGCCATCGCGATATACTTCACTCGCTGGCCCAGTAGCCCCTTGCCCTTCACAGGAAAAAGCCCCCACACCATGCCCACCCCAAGTCCCACTCCATGGGCGACATTGGCAATAGGTCCAATCAGTCCGGTTAAACAAAGGAAGTACCATCCCACGATAATCATCACATCGCGCCGAGGAAGTTTTATACTCGCATCTTCGTGAAGGGTTCCATAAACCCAAAGGTAACCTAGCAGACCATAGACCAATCCCGACAATCCCCCAAAGCGTGGTCCCATTGCCAAATACTGTAGGGTATTGGAAAGGGCAGAAACCACAAATACAAAGAAAATAAAGGAACGGGTTCCCTTTTCATTCTCATAGACGGCCCCGAGATCTTTTATCCACATGCCATTGAAGAGGATGTGAAAGAAACTAAAATGAAGAAAGATAGGCGTGATCAAGCGCCACACTTCTCCCCTAGCGATGCTTTCAAATAAACCGGTTTGAGGATCATTAAAAAAGAAGAGATTCGTTAATTGGATAAAGCCTTCAGGATTGGTAACTTTAAGAATGTAGAGCAAAATACTGAAGCCCAAAAGAAACTTACTCAAAGGGCCCATTCTTAGTGAATGAATTTTTTGCCATTCAGGATCGGGGGCTGCGCGCTCGCCGGGAAGTCCCATGCGCACCCGAAAGTATTCCCGTGCCAGATCCACCGTCTCTTCACTATGGGTTCCAAGTTCATAGATAACTTGGTTCTGATTTGTCAGGGTATTGACTTCAATCTCCACCCCTTGGCCACGCAATTCACTTTGGATTTGCAAGGCCTGGTCTCTATCATAGAGCTGTCCAACAACTGCATACATATTTAGGTCGCCTTCTTTATTTTATGTTCATAGATCTGCAAGCTCATATGTCCTTCTTGATCCCACTCATCCCCTTCGAGATCCCTAAGGATACTCAAAAGGATTTCTACATTATTTCGCTCTACCTCACTAAGAACTTCTTCTTTTATGGTATGGAGCTCTTGTCTTAACTCTTTAATCACACCTTCTCGCTTGGCCGGAGCAATGGTCTTTACACAAAAGTAATAGGGCATATCAAGGTAGATGGTATAGGGTACGCGCGGAATAAAATCACGCCAGTCTTTTAAGAAATCGAGCCACTCTTTCATGCGATTAAAATTATATACTTGCAATACAGTACAAATATTAAAATTCACCCTTTCTTGTAAGGCCACCTTGACCCGATCCATATTCTTCTCAATAACAGCAAAGTCAGAACCCTGGCGAATAAAGTCATTTACTTCGGGGACTCCATCCAAGGAAATATCGATATTCACTTCTTTAAACTCGTGCCATAGGCCAAGTAATTTTTCTGAAACGATGGTTAGATTGGTATTATAGCGCAAACTCACTTCCCCAGCCCGCCCTTGATCCACTAAGTTTTGAAGAACCATCTCATGATAGCGAGAAAGGAGAGGCTCCCCTCCAAGAAAGAGAACTTGTGACACTTGGGTCAGG
>JBFHGF010000130.1:0-8295 GCA_041583335.1 Bacteriovoracaceae bacterium | reverse complement strand
CCTGTACTTTCAATCTGAAATAAGGTCCTTTCTATAGTGAACCACTTTGGTCCTTTGTAATGAAGAATTGTTCTATGTTACAATTTCTTAAGCGCATTAGATTTTCTGTTAACGAATAAAAATATAATGATTTTAAGTTTCGGCCAAGGAAGGCCAGGGAAGTGAGAAGGGTGATCCACGGATGGAGAGCCCTTCTTTTTTTTACTTTAGCGACAGATATATCCAATAGCGTGCACTACCCACTTGCTTCCATTGTTGATTTCTTCATCAAAGTAGATATCCTTTGCGCCCTTGTCAGCGGCCATATTGATCGCTTGATTCCTTGCTAGATCGACCGAACCCTCTTCATGCATTCCTTGAAACTTTCCTACGACAGAGCATGATTCTTGCTTATTTTTAGCGACATTCACTTTCATTGCTTCACTGGTTAAGGTGTGAGGAGTGGCGCAAGAAGCGAGCAATAATAGGGTAAGTAGGCTTAATTTCTTCATGGTTTGTCCTTTGTTCAGGTATCTGAAATTACACATAAATGAGTAAGTTTTTACAAATTATGGCCTAAATAAAGAATATAAAAACTACGCGATGCGTAGACTGAGAAAGTTAGGCTTGTTATCAAGCCCTTCTAAAACAAACAACAGGTAAACTCAGTAAGGAGTTCTCTATGAAACTTAATATCAAATCTTATATGGCCCCATCGTTGGGACTACTACTTGCTTTGGGCAATATGACTGCTACCCAAGCGGCCACTTCCTCAAAATCTGCTGAC
The DNA here is from genome assembly GCA_041583335.1 of Bacteriovoracaceae bacterium. Classification (GTDB taxonomy): domain Bacteria; phylum Bdellovibrionota; class Bacteriovoracia; order Bacteriovoracales; family Bacteriovoracaceae. The sequence goes on along the minus strand of JBFHGF010000130.1, from coordinate 7,529 downwards.
GAATTTTGTTCGGATAGAAAAGAGAAAACTTATATAAGAGAGTTTCTTGAAGAACAAGAGTCTCGTATGGCCTTTGCTAACCATGGTGGACTCATCAATGGTGGTGTTTGTTGGTGGCACTCACGCTTTCAAAGAAATGCCTCCTATCTTGTGACTTATCGTCCTGAGCTAAGGAGGCCATCACAAAGACAGGCCAAGAAAATTATTAAAGACATTCGTAAGGGGAGAGATATTGTTACCATCCCTGGTTTTTCTAGTTTTAGAGAATTTTCTCGTGCTTATCAGAATGAAATTCAAGAAACTCTGGAGAAGTGGCAAAAAGTTGATGGTTTCATTCGACAGCAATGGGTTGTGGGATTGGCCGGATCAAGTGAAGTTTCTGCCGAGAATTTAAAAGAAAAAATGGATGAGCTCTATAGCGATGTTTCCACTGGAGATATCATTTTTCAAAAACTACAGATTAAAGGTATTACCGCTCATGCATGGTTGGTGATGGATATGGAAAAAACAAGTAACGGTTACGAACTTCTTGTTGTTGATTCCAATTATCCACTTTCTACGAATCGCTATATCTACGAAGAAGGAGACACTTCTTTTCAATACCCTTACTATGGAAGCTTTGTTCCTTACACAGGAAATAGCTCTGAGTTAAAGCGATTGAAGAGTGTGGTAGCTCGTTACTGTAAAAGTAGAAACTAGTCGAGTAAGAGGGATCTTGTGCAGCTGTAAACTCTTTTGAAGTTGCCTTGGTCCCATTGCCCTTGCATATTTTGAATGAATGAGGCCAGCATTGAAGTATCAAAGTTTTGGCCGTAGAGATAGTCCACTATATGGTGGGCGGTGATAAATACACAGCTCAAGGGGGGAAGCTGAGCCGACGTTAACCCCAATGGATAACCACTCCCATCGGGCTTCTCATGATGATCGATAATCATCTTATGAGCATCATTATTAATTCTCTTAATATTTTCCAGAACGTGAGCCGCTTTTTTGATATGGCGAAGAATAATGCTGCGATCCTTTTCATTATCGATTGCGTTGATATTTTGAACTTTTGAAAGCTCTTCTGGAATAAACATATCGTGGAAGAATCCCGCGTAGATGACTTGCTGTAGGGTCTGATCATTGGACCAGCCCATCTTTGAGAGAATCATACTGGAGAGATAGATAATCAAGAGCGAATGGTCTGTTAAGTAATTTTCACGATGGTAGAAGTCTTTGATCATGCTATAGAGAACTTTATCATTCTTTAATTCGAGAATGATATTTTCCATGGCCTGATGAACCAGTTCTTCTTGCATACGAGTTAGACCGATGCAGTTGAGGTGCTCTCGTGAAATTTGAAAGGCAAAGTCATAGAGCTGAACAGTGCTTTGCTTCTGTTCACCTGACTTCAAACGGTCTCGAGTATTGGTTGAGATGATATCCTTTGCCGTTTCTAGGTAGCGTTCATAATCTTTTTCTTGTAGATAGAGATGATTAATCCCCTTGGATGTGTAGTGTTCCACAATGGAATTCAAATCATCATTTCCTTGTTTACCCACTTGTATAAATTTTTCTCCATTGAGCTTTAAGTAGAGGTCGTAGGAGAGTTTAGAAAACATTCTTAAGGTTGAGAGCTTTATTCGTTTTAGAGGAGTTTCAACTCCCTTTTGGTTTTCCACGGTGTAGCTTTGACCTTGGATATTGAGAAGGTTTTCTAAAATAGGATATAGTGTCGCTTCATCCAAAGGGTTTTCAAGGTAGAGGTTCCTTTCATTGTCATGCTTGAGTTTATCAATATCTTTAGAATTAAGTTCTGAGCAATAAGATATGAAAGGGAGGTTCGTGTTCTTTAAATTATAGAGGTAGTAGTTGTCTTCATTTTCGCTGGCAAAGGGATGGGGTCCCGAAATGATCGCGTTGATCTCATGGTGGCCTTCTAGTAAAATTTTTGCCTCAACGGCGGAGTTGGCCTTCATAATATTAACTTCAAACTCGGATTCGAGAATCACTTCCATTAAACTAAGGTAGTCATACCTATCGTCTACGATCAATAAGGTTTGTAGGTTGCTATTGTTCATAATCCTTCTGCATTTAGAATTTAATATTAAGAGGAAATTTAGTAAGTTATCCTCGCAAAATCTCTACGTAAGATTTTACTTAAGAATTGAGAAATATGTAAAAATAGTGACTTAGGGGGTTAGTTAGTGCCTGTAAATAGTGGGTATTTAAGTTGAGGTTAATGAATGTGTTTTAAGGGTCTTAATGAGGCAAAACCACCCAAGTATGGGTGGCCAAATATTTTTCCATGAGGAATATGTCTTAAATTGTGGTCAGATTCTTCGCTAAGGCATTTATAGAGGTGATTACTCCCCGTCGAAGTCCACGAGGGCGTGCCATTTGATTCCGGCCTCATCCAATCTCTTTCCTCCACCGAGGTCAGGAAGATCGACAATAAAGCAGGCCTCTTCGATAATACCGCCACTTTTTTCAATCAACTGATAAGCACCCATGGCCGTTCCACCGGTGGCCAAAAGGTCATCAACTAGAAGAACACGCTGTCCTTTCTCAATGGAGTCGGTATGGATCTCAATAGTGTCTACACCATACTCAAGTTGATAGTCTTGTGAATAAGTTTTCCCAGGAAGCTTTCCTTTTTTGCGAATAGGAACAAAGCCCAATCCCATCGCGTAGGCCATGGCCGCACCAAGAATAAAACCACGGGCCTCGATGCCACAGATCACATCGATATTCTTGTCTGAGTACCTCTCAACAAGTTGATCGATGGTATCCTTTAGTCCTTGTGGGTCTTGAAGAAGAGTCGTGATATCACGAAACATAATTCCTTCTTTTGGCCAATGGGGAATCGTTCTGATCTTGCTTTTAATACTCATTTTTAGTCCTTGTAAACTGGTGGTCTTAATTGGTGTTCTTTTTAATTACCTAGAGTTATATAGTATCCAACTTATCAAAAATATTGGAAAACACCAATTAAGGCAATCAGTTATTTAGAGAAATGAGATTACAAAAAAGAGTAAACAAAGTCCAAAAGTAACACTGAGAGGAGAGAGATTGTTGCGAAAAGATACGATGTACTTTGTCATGAAGACCTCCTGTCTAAGAATGACGATGTATAAAGAATGAATGACGTGCCCTCAACTTCATGTCGAGGATACCTCTATTTTAATAGCGCTCGTTTAACTATTCAATGCTTCAATGGCCAAATTAATACCATACTTGAGTTCTCTCGTTAGTAGAATCATGGCCATGTCCTTGTTATTCTGATTCATGGCCTCTTTTGATTTCTGTAGTTGTGCTACGCGATAGGCTTGGGCCGGTGCTTCTTGATTGTGGTAGCTATCAACCATTAAGAGGATAGGGATATGTTTAGAGATTTGGCGAATTTTATTAATCACTTCTTCGGCCGTTGTTCCCTCAAGATTCTCATCGACAATCACCAAGGGGGAGTCAAAGTTAGTGAACTGGCCTTCTTTTAAATCGGATTTAAATTTGGCAAAGAGATCATCTTGTTTGAGGAAGATATGGGCATCATGCTGCATGTGCTGAAGGGCCATGGTGTATTGAGCGGCTTGCTCTGTATCCCCAGAGATAAGATAGACCCTCTCATTGCCTTGATACTCCCTATGTTCGCCCGTGATTGTATTGGGAAAGAGAGGGAGATAAATGGCGATATGAGTTGATTGACCGGGAGTACTGTCAATTTTAATGGTTCCATTGTGGCGTTCAACAATTCCATGGACAACACTTAGGCCTAGACCGGTTCCTTTGCCCACTTCCTTAGTGGTAAAGAAAGGTTCAAAGACGCGATCGATAATCTCTTTTTCGATACCATGTCCATTATCAATAACTTCTACCTTCAGGTAGGTCCCTGGCTCGAGAGTTTTATCGGCCCTTGTATTAATAGAAATGGGGGCCACTTTAATAATGACTTTTGGATGCTCAACTCCTTCTACGGCCTGAATGGCATTATTACCGATGTTGAGAATAATTTGTTTGAGTTGGGTTTGATCTCCGTAGAGCTTTCCATCTGGGGGGTCTACGATGAAATCAATGGCCACTTTATTGTTGGAGGCGGCACGAAGGATCTCAACCACATCTTGAATTGCAGGAATGGGAGGGAATTTATCAAAGCTTCCTTCTTCTTGCCGAGTAAAGATGAGGATTTGTTTGACCAGTTCGCGGGCCCGGTCGGTAAGGCCATTGGCCGTTTCAAGTTTTTCAAGTGCTTCGGCATTATCAATAACTTCTTCTTCTAATAAGAAAAGTGCATTGTAGAGACCTTGTAGAATATTGTTAAAGTCATGGGCAATACCACTGGCCAATGTTCCTAGGGCCTCCATCTTTTGGGATTGGCGCAATTGCTTTTCAAATTCCTTTCTTTGCTCCATCTCTTGGGAGAATTTGTCCTGCATGATATTGAAGGCGTCGGCCAAATCATCAAGTTCATCGTGATCTTCATTTTCACCGCGGTGGAGTTTAAGTTTTTTACCGATCGTTTCTAGACTCATCGTGCGGGCGAAGTGTCCAATTTCTATCAGGTGGCGGTTCACTAGAACATTGTAAATAAAGACGATGAAAAGAGAGACTAGGAAAGTCTTCATGGCCTGAGTAAGGAGAATGATGAAGATCTTTGATTGCAACTCTTTTAGGACGTGGGATTTATCACTGACGATTTCAAGAACACCAAGGTCAACCGTCTTATCTTTAATCGTATAGACCAAAGGCATGCGGGTGATGATGGGATCATTGACTTTTGTATTTTTACTAATAGAAATATTTTCATTATCAGCGGAGATGATCTTAAGTTTTTTAATGGATTTAATTTCAAGAAGGCCCTTGAGCTGAATACGGATCTGATCAGAGTTTATATTCCACAAGTTTTGGGCCAGAGACTCAAGTTGAGTTAAGCGGATCTGATCGATGCGATCATAAATTCCATCGATCCCTTTCTTATAATCTAGATAGATTTGGAAACTGGTGAGGAAGAGGGTCACAATAGTGGAAAAGAGTAGAATCGAAAATAGTAATTTCCGTCCTAGTATCGATTTACGCAGTCCCAAATATGAATCTGAAGTTAGCAAACTTGCATCCCCAATAAATACCTAGTTCTCTAGGTATTTGCAAAATCGTTAGATGATTTAACTTTCCTGTGACCTGTCGTCGTTATTATTATAGTCAATGATTGCGCTAAGAAAAAGCTCCCCAGAAAAATAGCTCCACCTTCGCTAAAACCATAGGAATGCAGTCCAGAAGCGAGGATGTAGTTAACCCCAAACCAAGCAAACATAATTGACATAAATGCTCCAGCGACAAGGGGAATAAACCTCTTGTTGGGAATCCAGTTGGTGTAACGTCCGTGAAGGATGGCCATATAAATCACAAAGGCAATAAGACTCCACGTCTCCTTAGGGTCCCAGCCCCAGAAACGTCCCCAGCTGTAATCGGCCCAAACTCCTCCGAGAATAATTCCGGCCCCGAGCATAATGGTTCCGTACTTTAGAATAGTATAGATGAGATCTGAGTAATAGACTTCATCGGCCTTGGTTAAGGTACCAAATCTTCCTTTAATCAGGACAGTATTGGCCATAATCCAACTGAGGGCCAAGGCCCCATAGGACATAATGATTGTGGTTACATGGGTTGAGAGCCAGAAGTTATCTCTTAGTACGGGAACCAGTGGGCTGATTGCCTCACTAAGCATTCCCGTGGCAAAGTTCATCATCATTAACGTGCAGGCATTGAACATCAGTCCCACGTAGACAAAGGCCTTTTCTTTTTTGAAGTGGCCGATGAGCATGGAGAGAAAGAGCGCCCCAAAGCCGCCAAACATAACGGTTTCATACATATTGGTAATAGGGGCGCGGCCACTGATGATTACCCTCAGGGAAATTAAAGCAAGTTGCACCATTATTGTGGCACTGGCCAAGACTAGAGTTGCCGTGAATTTTTTAAAGAGGGTTAATGTGGCCAGGGCCAAAAAGGTGAGGGTCAAGGCCACAATGGGAAGCTTGGCGCGAGCGTATTTATATTCCAAGTGGTAGGGGGTGTGGTCAACTTGATCAAAACGCTTCATTTCATCAAAGATAACTTTCTTAAAGGGATCTTCTCCACTGGATGCCTCTTTAGCGGCCAAGATATTGTCTTCTCTAAGAAAGGAAGTCACGGGAATCCAATCCACACGTTCACCGGTAACTCCGGGAAATAGCCAATTATTTCCAGAAATGATCTCTTGGTAGAGACCCAATTGATTGGAAAGGGTGGTCATGGCCTTTTGGTAAGAGTTTTCTTCTTTTTGGCGACGGGCCTCAATCTGAATATCTCGGGCCTGATCAATCAGATCATCAAAGGCCATGGCTTTAACTCCTTGCGGAAGTTCAAAGAATTTTTGAGCATCGACGTGATCCACACGGGCCATCAGTTTAATTTCACTCTTAAGTCCCATCGCTCTTAAGCTAAGAAGGCAATAGGTCTGCACGGCACTTAAGTTCTCATACTTCTTCTTGCTGGTAAGATACTTCATCATCTCATTGGCATGAACGTAGAGGGGCTTTATCCTCCCTCCTTGGCGAATGGGGATATCTCCTAAGGTGTCGTCACAAAAGTAGGTATTCGTGATATCGGCCATGGACGACGTACAAAGAGTTAAGAAAGTAATCAAGGTAATGAAGAAACTTTTTTTCATAGTAAGTGACCTAGTGTTTATGCTGTGAATTCATCTTCTACCCCTCGAACCAGGGGAGTGATATTTTTCTTTTTACGTTTTCGATAGTTGAGGAAGTAGTGCCAAATGCTGCCAAAGACAAGCATAAGTGAGCCCCCATATTTGAATGGGCGCCCGGGGTCAACATTCACAGACAGGGTGGAGATATAATTGCCCTGACGGTCTTGCTGGTATGAAGCTTGGTAGAAGGTAAAGCCCATGTACTTCATGGGATTATTCATAAAAATGTGATGGTTCTGAGTTCCTTCGCTAGTGAAGAGGCGCACAAAACTCTCGTAACTGGCCGGTCTATTGGTTCCGGGATCTTTTTCCATTTTGAATTTAGTGAGTACAAATTCAAAGGGAAGAGTGAGGCTCTCTTTTTCCAGATAGAAGACAACCTTTCTGCCATTGATTAAAAGCTGGACGGGAGTTTGATTGGTAACCCAGTATCTATTGCCTTGGACTTCAATTTCTAAGGCCCTGGTTTGGCCTTTAATCATTTGGTTCTTCTTTTGTATTGGAAGAACTTCGGTGGGGACTAGTGTTGGTACTTCTGCTGTTTTATGATCAACCATGGTCACTTCTAGCGCCATCCATGGCAGAACTACAGTCTTGCCTTCTTTGATGAAGTCTTGATAATTCCACTGTTGCTCATCTTTATCATACCAACTGGTGGCCGTTCCAAAGAGGAAGAGGTTGGGAGAATCTTCAAAGAGCTTCTTAGAAAAGATGCGCATACTTCCCCCACGAATGACTTTCATTTGCTCATCCAAAGGCCATGGACTCATGTCGGGAAAGAATCTGTAGTAGATATCGCCCTTTT
>JBFHGF010000129.1:0-8314 GCA_041583335.1 Bacteriovoracaceae bacterium | reverse complement strand
CTTATTTTCCTTCATAAGATGGTCAAGAAGTAGGTCTTGATTTGTATTCAAGTGCCAACTTTCATAATTAAAATTACCAAGATTTGTAAAAAAACCAATTAGGTACCTTTCAACCCTAGAAATAGTACTCTTCGTATGACTTGTCTCACCGTTATTCTTTACCAGATATTCCCAAAATTTCTCTCTAAGTCCTTCATCCTTAAAATATGCCAAGTTAAGTGACCACTTAGCCCTTCTTTCGATTTCCAAGAGAGTATTATGGTTTAACTTTTCAACAAAGCTCTCCATCGCCTCCTTATCTGTATAGATATTTTTATACTTTGAGGTAGGATACCTCTCTTGTGTAGATCCCTTCCTGACAATATATCGCCCAGCGTGACCATCCCAATATAACTTCCATAATTTCTTTCTAAGTTCGTTTTTCATAGCCTATACATAGAAAAAAAATTAATTGTGATATCCAAAAGATAAAATTCTTTTATCTTGGAAAAAGTTTTCCAGCAAAAGACAAAATCTTTCCAGCAATAGAAAATATTGAAATTGGTAAAACTAGAGCAGAAGCCCTCTAGTAGGCATACAATGTAAAAAGTGGCGGGGCGTGAGGGATTCGAACCCCCGACCAATTGGTTCGAAGCCAACTACTCTATCCAGCTGAGCTAACACCCCGTCGGTGATATTATCACACTCAAGTTTTAAGATTGTGCCAAGAGCTCGCAAAGCCGTGGACCTATGGTCCTTGCTTCTCTCTTGTCACAAACCTCTGTTCGTTAAAACCCTCCACTGGAGGCTTTGGACGCACGAGGAGCTGAGCTAACACCCCGTCGTTGGTGACATAATGAAATATTCTAAGCAGGTGAAGATTGATTGTCTACTTGATTAACCTGCCCAATCCTACGACTTTTAGAATCCATCCACAAAACAGCGCCAAAGCCTACAAGACAAAGGATCATGGCAATGGCCACCTCAGCATTAAATTCATGAGGAAGAATATTGGCATCGCGAAGTACACGAACTTTTCCTCGTATGACTTTCGTCTCAATAATTTCTTTCCAAGGCCATACCTTCTTCATGGAGCCGATTAAAATTCCAGTGAGAAAGGCCATGGTTTGACTACGATAATGCTTGAGAAACCAGTTGAGAACTCGGGTGAAGCCCGCAATCCCCGTTAGGGTTCCAGCAACGAAGGTCAAGAGGATCACGAAGTTTCCTTCGGCGAAGGGACTCTTTACCGCTCCTGTGATGAATTCATACTTGCCTAAAATGAGAAGTAAGAAAGAACCACTGAGTCCGGGCAGGATCATTGCGGTAATCCCGATAATTCCACAAAGGTAGATAAACCAAGATTCAGTTGGAGTATCCACGGGAATCAAACTCACCATTATCCACGCAAAAATAGCTCCAACCACCAAGGGAATGAGATTCTTTGGACTCTTAGGGTGATCAAGTTCTTTGAAGATAACGATAATTGAAGCAGCGATAAGGCCAAAGAACGTTGCCCAAGTGGGAATGGGTTTTTCATTGATTAAAAAGTGCATTAAGCGCGCTAAGAGAAAAATAGCTGAAAGAATTCCTCCTGCAAGGGGGATAAGAAAGCGAATGTGAACGATACTTAGAAACCCTTTGAAGTCTAATCTAATGAGAGCAGACAGTGATCTTTTATTGACCGAACCAACGGCATCGAGCATACCTTCATAAATTCCCGTTATGAAGGCTATCGTTCCCCCGGAAACACCGGGGATCAGATCAGCAATTCCCATACAGAATGCTTTAATATAGAGGATTAAGAATTCACGTTGCGTTTTAGGCCCCGGAGAGGCGTAAAGTGCCTCTTTCCAATTTTTGGGTTGCATGATTACTCTTCTCCCTCTTTCGCCGCTTCTTCTTTAGCAAAAGGAGTGCTCTCCCATTCCACACTATGCTTACACTTTGGACAAATTAACTCTTTTCCATTTCGTTTAGTCTCTTTGAAAGTCATGATCGGATACCCACATCCTGCGCAATCATACTCATAAGGCCTAGACCAAAGAGCATTTTCACAGTTAGGATAATTACTGCAACCGTAGAAGAACTTACCGTAACGTGACTTCTTCTCGGCAAACTTCCCAACTTTACACTCAGGACAAGTAATTTGCAGAGTATAAGGAAGAGTGGTGTCGCATTGAGGATAATCTTCACAACGAACAAAACGTCCGTATTTACCTGACTTTACTTCAAGCTTCTTGCCACAAGTGGGACAAGGATCATGGAACCAATCTTTTGGGAGAATCGTGATCTCACCATCTAGAGACTTCTTAAAATCAAAAGTAGAATTACAATCGGGATAATTGGAGCACGCTAGAAATTGTCCATTTCGTCCCCACTTGATGGTGTACTCACCATCTTCACACTTCTTACAGTGGATACCTGTAGGAATTGACTGCTTTTTGAGGTTCTTCATTTCCTCTTTGGCCTTCTCTAGTGTTTTCTCAAACCCTGACCAAAACTCTTTAAGAACCTTTTTCCAAGTAACTCCACCATCTTCAATTTTATCAAGTAGCTCTTCAACCTGTGCCGTAAAATCAACATTCATGACATCTGGGAAGGACTCAACCAACATCTTACAAACCACCATACCGAGCTCTGTTGGCAGGAAGCGGTTTTCCACTTTCTCGACATAACCACGATCTTGAATATTTGAAATAATCGAAGCGTAGGTAGAAGGTCTTCCGATCCCCTTTTCTTCTAGGTCCTTTACAAGGGAAGCTTCATTATATCTTGGGGGCGGTGAAGTCCAATGCTCCGTTTCGATGGCATCTTTAATAGGCTTTAAGGCTTCTCTTTCTGAAATCTCAGGAAGAAGTCCTGCCTTTACCGACGCTTCGTTATCATTGTCATCATCGTCATCATCTCCACCTTTCTTAGAGCGCTTTTCAGCGGCCGCTTCGAGGTAGACAGTCCTAAAACCAGGGAACTTAATGATTGATCCATTGGCACGAAAGAAATGATTCTCACATTCAAATGTAACGGTAGTTTGATCAATAATCGCTTGGGTCATTTGAGAAGAAATAAATTTATTCCAAATCAACTCATAGAGCTTTTGCTGTTCAGGTTCGAGATCCCCTCTTACTTCATCAGGAGTGAAAAGAAGGTTGGTAGGACGAATGGCCTCGTGGGCATCCTGAACCTTATTGGAACCTTTCTTTTTATAAACATGAGGATCACTTGGAAGGTAGTCATTTCCATACTTATCTTTGATGAACTCTCTAACTTGATCAAGGGCCTCAGGAGCCGTTCTTACCGAATCCGTTCTCATATAGGTAATCAAACCTTGCATACCGTGATGAGTAAGCTGAATCCCTTCATAGAGTTTCTGAGCAATCATCATGGTACGTTTGGCCGTATAACCTAATTTATTGGCCGCTTCCTGCTGTAGCTTTGAAGTTGTAAAAGGAGGAGTTGGATTTTGTTTCCTTTCCCTCTTTTTAACTTCTGTAACATTGAACTTCTTTCCTTTTACGTCTGAGACAATCTTATTGACCAGGTCTTCATCCACAAGCTCCGTTTTCTTTGTTGCTTGCTCGCCGTAATATTTGAACTCAAACTTTGTTGCATCTTTTTCCATGATCCCAGCAATGGAGAACCACTTCTCGGGAACGAAGGCCTTCACCTCATCTTCTCTTTCCACAATAATTCTGAGGGCCACGGACTGAACACGCCCAGCGGAGATCCCTCTTTGAACTTTATCCCAAAGAATGGGAGAAATTTTATATCCCACCAGACGATCAAGAACCCTTCTCGTTTTCTGAGAGTCGTACATTTCGCGGTTAAGTTTAGAAGGATGAGCTATCGCCTCCTGAACGGCATTCTTTGTTACCGCATTAAAAACCACTCGGTGGGTTTTTGATGGCTTTCTAATTTCCTCCGCGAGGTGGTGAGCAATCGCTTCCCCCTCGCGGTCCATATCTGGGGCGAGATAGATTTGATCAGCATCTTTGGCGAGTTCTTGAATTCTTTCTATTTTATCTTTCTTACCCGTGATGGGGACGAGGTCGATTTCAAAGTTATTCTTTATGTCGACACCAAGTTTGGACTTGGGAAGGTCTTTGATATGCCCATTGGAGGCAACCACTTGATAGCCCTTGCCGAGGTACTTCTTGATGGTCTTAGCTTTAGAGGGGGACTCCACAATCACGAGGTCATAGGGGCCTGTGATCTTTTTGGAAGCTTTTTTCTTGGTAGCTTTGGAGTCGTCGGCCTTGGTTGTTTTTTTGCTGGCCTTTTTCTTTGCTGTTTTTTTGGCCGTTTTCTTGGCAGCTTTCTTCTTTGTTACTTTCTTCTTTGTTACTTTCTTCTTCGCTACTTTCTTAGTAGCTTTGTTATCCACTGTTTCAGTGGACTCCTCACTAGCTTTTACTGTCACTTTCGCACCTTGTCTTTAGGGGGGCTCACAACACGGAGCCCCAAGTTTACATATGTAGAAGGTTTGGACAAATCTTAAATGAATGTCTTACAGTTCGTCAGTATTCAACAGTTCATCGATTTCTTCAAGATCAAATTCTGTTAAACCGTAAGGATTTTCTTTAGAATTGAGGTCTTCATCCAAGAATTTGAGTCCAACTTCATCTTCAATGTCGTTGAGAGACTCAAATGCGTTGGGGTCAGTCCCCTTAACATTACGCTCAATATTATTTAAGTTCTGAGCTTCAAGGAACTTGTCTTCATCGACCTTCGCTTCATTCAGGGCCTCTTCGGCCTCCAAAATTTCAGACTCTAGACGCTCAAGTTCTTTGAGATCACGCTCATGATCTTTGATAATTGACTTCTCGCGTTCTTGACGCTCAAGCTCTTCAAGTTCATCCTCGGTAAGCTGCACTTGGTCAGCTTTTTCCAGCAGGTCTTTTGAAATATCGTCTAGGCTAAGTTCAATATCGAGCTCATCCAACGCTTTGCTTTCAATATCTTTAACTTTCCCGAGCACACTGCGATTTCTATTTGCAGCGGCCAATGCGGCCTGCTCTTCGGTCTTCGTAAGCGCAATAGAACCTACAGGGATATCAGTTAAAGAACTCGTTACCAATGCCGTTGCAAAGTTATCCGTCAAACTGATCACGGTAACCTCTCCAATTTTATAGGTCGGATCAGCAGTAAGTCGCTTATCTTGACCCCTATCCATAAAAGAATAGAGCTCAAACACAGTTCCCATCTCCACACCATCGGCACGACCTCGGTCGAGGTAAACCACTCCACCATAAGCAACTCCACCGGCGGAGGCTTGATAAGAAGAGATAATAGCAGCTTCAATATTACGTTTGTTAAAGGTTTTAATAATTTTACCAATCTTAGGAGTATAAACCGTTAGGCGATCTCCCCTTTGAACCAGACCACTCACCTCTGTAAGTTCACACTCCCAAAGGTTATTGATTTTTCGAATGGCCTTGGCCTGAGCACCAATTGTATATTTGTAACCTGAACGATCGGAAACTTTATGGGTCACCTGACCACCTGCTACATAGACAGAGAAGAGGTCTCCCGGCTTCACTTTTACCGAGCGATCAAAATTGACAAAGACACGATCAAACTGTGAAAGGAAAATATTTTCTTTTCCCATCCCTTCAATCACTCCAAGATCTTGCACAATATTGGAAGTCACGAAGGTATTCAAAAAGAAGCCTTCTTTAACATTAAATACAATTTTTGAATCTTTATCGAATCCAGAATTGTCGTACTGCTCACCAGGTTCTTGGATGACGATATCGGGAACTGGTGGAGCATACTCTGAATATTGAGTCTTCAAGTTTTCTTTCGCAATCGACTTCAGATCATCATAAGTTTCTTCTGAAGCGTATTGAAAGTAGACTCCATCATTAATAAGTGACTTTCTTTCATCAATCCAATTGGGCTTAACTTGATCACCAAATTCTTTGAAATCAACGTAATCACTTTGGGCGGCCTTTTTTCGAGCTTCTTTGTCGACATAACCATCACCAAAAGAACCAAGGCTCACCTCAGGCATAGACTCCGTATCCCCGGTAGAGAAAATCAAAGTCATTCCTGGTTCAATTTCGTGGGGGTTAGTAATTTGCGGGTTTAAGGACCAAATTTTTGAGTAATAGAAACCTGAGCCGAAGAGTTTTTGAGAGATCTTCCATAACCAGTCCCCTTCTTGGATAATATACTTATCCAATTGGGCCGCAGCAGAAATTTCATCCCACTCCTTGGCCGGAATTTTCCCTTCTACAAATTTAGAAAGTTCAAGAAGTTCCTTCTCTTCAGCACCGACATCAAAAATAACAGCAGTCGTACTAGAAGAACCTTTTAATTGTTCAGACATATTCTCAGGTTCGTTGATCGTCTTTCCACTTTCATCAATGAGAACCTGGATTGATTTCTCTTGCTCTTCACTGGAGGTCGTTGTCGCCTCGACATTACCTTCCCCTTTTTCTGACTCGAAGACCATATCTCCAATATCTTCTTTAAGGGACTCAAGATCATCAATTTCTTCAATTTCTTTATTAGTGGCCGTTGCGGGTTTTTCCACCTGACCTTCATTCATAATATCGATATCGGTAGGATCTAGTAACTCAAGATCATCAATACTCTGAGCATAGGAAAAGTTTCCTACGAGATAATCCAAAAAGAGTAGAGTTACAAATACCTTATTCATGGATCGACTTATGCCCCTTGCTCAAAAAAATCATGAAGGATTGAATAGTACTTCTCTTGCTTACCTGCAAGTTTTAGCTTTTCACTACACACAATTAAGCGACCAAGAGTCTTTATCACTAATCCCGAAAAGGCATACTTATTAATTACTTCTTCAAAGATTTGCATAGAGAGGTCGTACTCCCCTTGCTTGAATAAGATTTCACCAAGAAGATATTTTGAACGTACGACAATTTGTTTTAACGGAGACTTCTCGAGGGTCTTAATCACAGTTAAGGCCTCATCAAATTTATTTTGAGCAACAAGACCTTCCGCTTTTCTGATTTGAGTGATCTGAGCTTCAACTAAATTTGAGTCATAACTAGAACTCCCTACCAGTTGAACAGAGGATATTTGAGATGTTGGAGAAGTAGCATCAGCTCCCCCACCTTGATTGAACACATCAACAGTTCCGCCCAATTCAGAGGCGGCCTTCACTTTGCTAATTTCTTCAGCAACAATATCGGAATCAATGACTTGTTCACTCTCCACTTTATTCATCATCTGATTGGCCTGCTGTGTTTGAGCGTCTTCAATTCGTTGTGACTTTAGAAGCGCTTCATACTTGCGAGTCAGCTCATCAAACTGTTCTTTGGAAACAGTTTCCCCAGAGGCCATACCCTCTGCACTGGCCACATCCTCTTGCTCACTACCAAAAAGGCTGCGACGAGAATCAATCCAACTACAAGAAGAGAGGGACATAGAAAGTAGAGACGTTAGCAAAAGGGAACGGCAGAAGTTTTTAGAATCGTTAGTTTTCACCACTTGTCCTCCATGACAAGAATTGCTCGCATTCAATCCGTGAATAATTCCTTCCTTTATAGCGATAAAAAATACAAGAAAGGATGAGCTCCCTTAATTGTAAGGGAATGCTGAATGAAGTCAATCACTTATCTCCCCTCTTCGCGATAGAAATTAAGAAATTACAAAACCTTTTTCTTCAAGTATATATAGAAGAGAATTAACGACGAGCTATCATTATGAAATTACAACACTATATTATTAAAGTTCCTAAAGATCAGGCGGCCTTCACCTACTTCCAATTAGAGTCCAATGAAGGTTTATGCTTTTACTCAACTTTAGATTCAAGCCTTACTCTGCCTTACAGAGAGATTGAGTTATTTTCTCCGATATCTTTGGAAAAAGAAGTTACTCACTTTCTTGAATATTTGAAGAATGAAGTTCCTCTTGAGATTATGACTCATGAGATTCTAGAAGACTCTAGAGATCTTATTCACCTCCATAATAAGTTTGGAAAGAAGACACTTCACGAATCGAAGTAAGGACAAAGTAAGAGGTCCCCATGAGAGATAAAGAAAAAGAAGCCGAAATCTTTGATAACAAGAGCACCGTCTATGGCCCTGTAAAATCTTGGCGCCTAGGCATGTCTCTAGGAATTGATCCCATTTTTCAAACGTCGACTTGCTCATTCAATTGTTTCTATTGTCAGCTTGGTCAAATTCAAGAAATTACAGATCAAATTAAAGTCTATGTTCCCACCCAAAGGGTACTTTCTGACTTTGAAGCTATTCAACAAGAACATCCTACAATTGATGTGGCCACTTACTCTGGCTCTGGTGAGCCAACTCTTGCGGCCAATATCGATGAGATGATTGCCGGTATTCGCAAACTT
>JBFHGF010000128.1:0-8314 GCA_041583335.1 Bacteriovoracaceae bacterium | reverse complement strand
TTCATCAATACTGCGACATTGCTTTACCTTGAGGCACTTGCGCTCGTGATCAGGGACGTAGTCTTCCTCACCTCTAACGAGGATACCTTCAACATTGAGGGTTTCTGCGTTGAGTACTGCTGAGCCAGAACTTCCCTGAAAGGAGTCCGTATCTGCAATAAAGTAGTTTTTGTGCTTACTTTCAGAGACGTAGGCATCTTGTGCGACTTTCGTAGGTAGTCCCGCTGGATTACCAATGAGAATGAGGGGAGTTCCGACATCAATCTTTTGATCAAATGATAACCTCAATGGATGGCGTCCTGTTACTTTGCGATCGAGTTGGATAAGGGAGTAGTCCATTGCTGTCACGGAGTTTTCTTCTTTATCAATAATGTTACGACAGCCGTAAACCTGTTCTTTGGAGATTTTATCGAGGCCTTGCTGTTTTGATATATAAGCGTAGTCAAAAATCCACTTGGCCTTTTTGCAATCGTATTTACTTCCCACACAGTGACCTGCTGTGAGAATCAAATCATTGGCCACTAAAAACCCTGAACATTCTCCCAGAGAGGGCTCTTGGAGAAAGTCTTCTTCTGGACACATGGGGAGACGTTCACCAAACCTTTCGCTTTCTATTTGGTAATAGTGTCCCGAAGCATGAAGCTTATCCTCTTTTACCATAATCGCAGTGGCCGCGGCCGCTTCTAAAATCTCTCTTTGATCTATTTGGAAGAGGTTGAGGCGATTATCGGCACCATAAATGGCCTTGGAATTGGCCGCCATGGAGGAAAAGGGGAGAAGAAAGAAAATAAGACCGATGAATTTCATGAGGTATAACTAGAGGATGGCATGCGTTTATTCAATCCTATTTCTGTTCACTGTAAAAATTCATAGGTGGAGCGAATGGGTATCTTATTGAAATTAATGAGCTATTTTGAGAGAAATTAAGATTTTCTCTTCTTTATACCGAGAAGAATGGTGAAGTTTAAGGTGGGGTGGATGTGCTTAAATTTTTTTTAAAAATCACATGGTTTCTTTCATTAGCTAATTTCTTTATTCCAATTCACGGCAATGGTGAAGGAGTTTCTCAATGGAATCAAGCTCGAGTTGAAGAGGGTTATGCCACTCTCAAAATGAAAGAGAAGGTTAAATTCCACAGAACTCTAATGATGGCCCTTGAGCGCCAAGCGCTTACGACTCAATACGAACAAAGTAAGATTGAAGTTTATACCACTTATCATTCGAATCTATTTGTTGATCTCCTCATTCAGCAGGCCCATGCCAGTATGGATGATAAAACGGTGCGCTGCCAATTCGGTGGTTGGATGACTAGTATTAAGAACAGTAAGTGTGCCCCTCCTTGGAAGCGATCAGTTCGAGATGACTCTTCTCTGGATAAGTTTGGCGGAAAGTATGCTCATAGCTGCGGAGGGGCCAATCTCTTTCGCTGTAACCCTATTATCTTTGGCCCAGGAGAAGATGGCCATGGAATTTGTACCACTACAGATGACAATGATCCCAATCTGGCGACAAGCTCCTGTTTAGAAGACTTTAATAAAGACCCAGTATCCGCTCGCGAGCATGTCAAACGTCTCGCCGATAACCCAGAGATGCTCTCTCAGTATTTAGCGATTACCGTTGAAACCATGCGCTTTTGTGAAGTGCAGGAAAGTCCTTTTTCTTATTGCTCACAGCTCAATCAGTATTTAGAGAGTTCGTCTAAGAGTGCTGTTTCCTGTGCGGTCCAAGAAGATTTAATCAGTTTTCTGCCCGTTATTATGACACCCTTTAATGAAGATGAACTCGATGCCCTTACCAATGGCCTTGGGACTAAGGCCAAAGAGTATATGGAGCAACTTGAAGAGCGCCAACTCAGTGCTCTTCGCCACAATCGGGAAGTTTTTGAGACTGCCATAAAGGCGGCCCAAGCGGATCAACGGCTCATTGATACTATAGAGCGGGCGAAGACAAATACCACGAGATGCCTTCGTGAAATGTGTGAAGGAACTGGTTACTCTAAGAGTAAGCCTAGTTCGAAGTCGATAGCTTTTTGCGCGGCCTATGTTAAGCATGCTCTCTTTCCCTATAATGGTGATAAAGGGCGGCGCTTTGCTAATTTTTCCGAATATCCTTGGGGAGATGATGCGGTTGAATCTGCTCCATGGCTGGAAAAACAAGGCTTTGTGAATATTCTCGACTATCCTTCAATGTCTAATATCACTCCTGAGAACGCACCTGACGGTGCTATTATCGTTTATGAAAAAACAAGTGGGCGCAAAAACTATACCGTCAATGGTAAGAAGCATGCAGGTCCTGGTCATATTGAAATTAAGGCTTCAGATAAAGAATATATCAGTGACTTTATTAATGACGAGCCAACAAGAATTGGTGGACTGAGAAGACCTATTGGTATCTACTATAAACTTCCCAGTGAATATAAAAAACAATTGCAGGAGATTCCTGAAATATGAAAAATATAAAATTTATCCACAGCTTTGTTCTCTCCATTCTGCTTTTGAGCTCATGTCAAAGCTATGGATCGAATATGAAGGCATCTTATATCGAACAGCTCCACGCCATTTCAAAAGTTGACGGGAATGGATCTAATAAACTCTATGCCTTAATCCGGGAATCGGCACTAGAGCTTCAAAAAGATTGGTCTCCTGAATTGGCCAAAGAACTCGCTCGAGTTTTCAATGAAATTCTCAATGTGAATGACAATTACTTTCTTGCGGAGCTTATCGAACCTGTCACCAAGGGCAGGGCCAAAGAGTTCATGCCTATCTTAGATAAGGCCCTCTCTGATAAGAATAAAAAGGTCTATAAAGAGATGGTGAAAATGGGTGAGCGAGAAAATACAAATGGAAATGGTTAAACGAATGATTTTCCTTTCGTCTTCATTTGCCACCACTGTGTAAATTCATTCAAGGCATCCTCTGTCGTATCTTTAGGATCATATCCCAAATCATGAATAGCGTGACTCAAATCGAGAGTCATGGACTTTGCTAAAATTGCAACAGAAATGGGGTTTAGTGCCGGCCCTTCTTTTGAACTCAATAGTGTGGCCATCATCTGGTTAAACTGAGCTAAGAGATAGACTGGACGATAGGGAACTTTTATCTGCACTCTACTTTCTCCCATTTTCTCTAAGAGTCGATCAATGAAGCGCCAAAAGTTAACGGGGTCTGGATTTCCAATATTGTAAGTGGTTCCCATCTTTGCTGCGGGAGCTTCTAGTGTCAATTCTACTGCGTGGATTAAGTTTCCAATACTGGTGACGGTGATATGATTGTTTCCTTCTCCAACTTGCTTGAGTTTTCCTTCTCGCTGCATTTGAACCATGCGGGGCAGGACATTATTATCTCCCGCACCAATGACGAGCCTTGGCCTCAAGGATACGGTGAGAAAGTTTTGACTGTGGGCCTTACTTACTTCTTCTTCGGCCAGAAACTTTGTTTTAGCGTAGTGGTTAGAAAATTTTCGTGGCAGATAATCCTCTTTTAAGTCAAATTGATCATGGTAATTGAAGTAGATACTAGGTGAGGAGATATTGATAAAGCGTTGGACACCATTTTCTTGGGCCGAGGATAAAAGGTTGGTGGTGGCCGTTACATTAGCGCTAAAGAAACTCTCATAGCTCCCCCATGTCCCGGCCTTTCCCGCGCAATGGATAAGGATGTCGATACCTTTGGTGACTTCCTGACAGTGGGAGAGATCCTCGAGGTCTCCTTTAATGTATTTTACTCTGGAGTCTAGATTATTTTGAGGGAGATCACTTCTTCCCGTGGCAACGATATGATGATTGTTTTCTATAAGGGCATTGGCCAAACGGCCGCCAATAAAACCAGTGGCCCCGGTGATTAGAATATTCAATTTATCTCCTTGGGAATTCCTTTTGCCTTGGATGCGCTCCTAATATACCATAGGAGAACAATAGATTGCGAATAGGAAGGCCAATGTTAAAGAGATTAAATACAGAAAATTTTGAAAGTACGGTAGCTCAAGAGCAGGGACTCTTTGTCATTAAGTTCTTCTCACCCACTTGTGGCCCCTGTCGTACCATGACGCCGGTCTTTGAAAAACTAGCAGCGGATAATGAGCAGATTCATTTCTATGAAATTGATACCATGGAGTGTCCGGAGCTCGCGGCCCACTTCAATGTGCGGGGAGTTCCCTATGTTGCTTACTGTGAAAATCGCGAAGTGCTCTATGATTTTACGGGACTAACGCCGCTGGGAAATCTGCAATATGTCATCAATAATATCAACGATAGCTATTTTCGAGCTCATGGAGAGTTTAAACCAGAAGAAGCCGCTACGAAGAAAAATCGGTTCTTTGAGATCAGCATCGTGGCCATAGTACTCATTCTCGTTCTCGCCATAAGTTTCTTGTAGCATCTTATACGTTAAAGCCCTTTTTTCTCATTTGCGAAAGTGTTCGCTCAAGCTTTCCTTTGGCGTCAACATTCACGGCGAGTTTTTGAATGGCCGCCAATTCCTTAAAATCAAGCCAAATTCCTGAGCATTGAGCGCACTGATCTATAAGGACCTCTTTATTCTTCAAGTATGGTATTTCATAGAGGCTCTTTATATTGCATTTGGGACAGACCATTTCTGAGGGGCTACCTTCTTCTTTCAAATCCACTTTTTTTGGTAGATCGTTTATGGTCTCCACATATTCAGCGAGTTCCCCTTGGTCACACCAAATTCCTTTGCAATCGGTACAGAAGTCAAATTCAATACCTTGATGTTTGAAGGGGTCAATCTTATCACTCTTGCAGCGGGGACAATTCATATTCTTCTCCTAAAATGGTCTAGATAATTTCTATTTTAGGCCTATTTTGGATTTCAGGAAAGAGTGGAACTTTGGATTGGCCCTATAAAACACTATAATCTTTATTATCATGGGAAACTATGGTTTAAATGCTGATCCATATGAGTATAATGCCTAAAAAAATGGGAATGAGATGAGAGAAGTAAATGAAATGCTAGAGGAACTCTTTAGCAATATTTTAGAAAAAGTTGACTTTACCGCCATGGATAAATTCGAGGCCCTACTGCGTAAGACGATTACACGGGCCGTTCTTCTCGATCACGATCCTAAGCCAGATATTACCAATGTATCATTGAAGCTTTCCGTACTGCTTGAAGGTCTTATTCCCTTTGCCAGCTCAAAGGGAAAGGAATCAACTCTGAGCTTAGGAACGGAGACCTTTTTGACCATTACCAATGTCTTACAATTTGAACTCGATGAAAGCGAAGCGTTTTTGATGTTTCATTTGAGGAGACTAGGGAAGTTTCGCAAGAGAGAGACTGACCTCTTCAATGAGCTGACTCCTCTGTGGAAGCAGCACCCTGAGTATGAAATGAGCAAGCAAGAGTTCTCTCGCGCTCTAAAAGAGCTAATGAGAGCAAAGTTTATCCAATACCGTCGTGGTAATATCCTCCTGACCCCTTCCTTTATCATTCGTTATCGCGAGAGCTAAAGTTTGGCCCTGAGAATAACCACAGGGCCATGGCCGTTACTTCTTGAGTGAACAAGTATTAATCTTTAATAGACTGTAAACGGGACAAAAACCGACTAATCCAGTAACCAAGGGGATTATTCCCACATAGGCCCAAGGGGTTTGGGGTCCGGTAAAGGCCATAGATAAAATACCAAGGCCAAAAACAACCCTTACGACACGATCAATAGTTCCTTCATTTGTTCTCATATTAGCCTCCTAACTAGTCTTTGTTTAATTATATTCCTATCCACAATAAAAATCTAGAATGATAAGAATCATGAGCATGGTTAAGTCCATAGTTTTAATAATAGGTTTGAATGAGCTATATGTGCTCTGAATGATACTTGCCTTTATATGATGGGATATGGAGGCACAGGGTGAAAGTTTAGCCAAAGGCATGATAATTTCGGTAAAAATTACGCATGTTTAGATAAAAAATCCCCACAATGCCCGAGATTGAGTTAAATTGCCGGTTCAATAAAAGGAAACCCTATGGATACTTATAAGCAAAATAAGAAACAAACTGGTAAACAGACAAAATCAAAACCAAGTTTTCAAAAGAAATCAGACTCGCCCTATAAAGGCAGCGCAAAAGGCGGTTCCAATAGTAGGCCTTTTGGTAAACCTACGGCCAAGAAGCCAATGGGGGCAAGAAATCGTCAGAATTCTGAAATGCTCTATATCGGTAACCTTAACTACAATATCAAAGAACGTGACCTTGTAGGTATCTTTGGCCGTTATGGAAAAGTCGGTCATGTGAAACTAGTGATCGATCTTAAAACAAAGCGCAGTAAGGGAATTGCCTTCGTTGAAATGTTCGATAAGGATGATGCCGCTAAGGCCATTGCCGCACTAGATGGCAAGAGTATCGATGGTCGTATGGCCAAGGTATCTATGGCCATTCCACAGAAGTAATAGAAATTTATTCTATATTTTCGCCTTCGTATTTAATTGCATATATTTGCGCTCATCATGGATAATAAGAGTTTTCGTTGGATCATAGACTTCAGTATCTATCTCTAAAAAGTCCAAGAGAGTGTGAAAAATATAGTCATGAGATACTTGATCATTCTTTCTCTTTAGTAAGGCATCATAATCAATCTCATGGCGGATCGCCTTGTTAAGCCACATGATCATCGCCGGATTCGTTTGATTTTTTGGAGCGATTATATTAGGCAGTCCATGCAGGTAGATACCATTTTCTCCCAAAGATTCCCCGTGATCACTTACATAGATCATCGCCGATTCAAATTCAGAGTCATAGCGCTTGAGTAACTCTATGACTTTAGAGAGGAAGTAGTCGGTATAGAGGATTGTATTGTCATAGGTATTAGAGATTTCCTCTTCGGTACAGCTCTCAATCTGTCCGGTTTCGCAAGTTGGAGTAAACTTCGAAAATTCCTTGGGGTAGCGTTTGTAGTAAGCTGGGCCGTGGCTACCCATTTGGTGTAAGACAATGACGATATCTCCCTCTTTATGAGATTGGATATAGTCATCAAGGCCCGAGAGCATACCGATATCTCGACACTCATCATCGCATTTGGGGTTTGTTGCTGGACTTTTGAAGTCTTGGTAGGGGATACGCACGGCCACTCCTTTTGAATTGGAATTATTATCTCGCCATAAGAGATTGATAGAGCCAGTTTTTCTGAAAATATCCAGAATATTTTCTGTAGCGTCTGCAATATCTTTATCAAAATTATTCTGATTCATAATAGAGAACATACAAGGAACGGATATGGCGGTCGACGTACCACAGGCCTCTAAATTACTAAAACTAACGATATCTTCTTTCTCAAGTAAAGGATTGGTCTTCTTTGCATAGCCATTTAGAGAGAAATGATCTGCACGAGCTGTTTCACCAACAACAAATATAATCAGCTCGCGGCCTGGGTGGGATTCCGTTATGGAGATCGTGGAATCGAGTTCTTTAAACGGAAGCTTTTCTCTCTTTGAATTCTTAGCGAGGAACTTGCCCCCAGAGTAATAGAAGTAGAGGGGATTGGTGTAGTAGCGCAAAGGCTTATGTTGGCGAAAGAATGATGCAAAGGATTTTCCATTGGGTAATAGGCATAAAATCATGACCGCAATAGAAGCCGTGATTGATTTTAGTTTGGGAGCGATGGTGCTGGGAAAGGATTGGTACTTTAAGGGCAGCTTCCAAAGGATAAAAGCTGGCAATAATCCCATCATGAGAAAGTAAAAATAAAAGCTAGTGGTTAAGAGGTCGGCAACTTCTCTTGTTTCTGTTTGTCCCATATTGAGAATCATCGTTTCATCCATGATGGTCCCAAACGAGGAAGAGACATGAGCGATGAGCGCCGCCACGATGACATTGATGATGAGAATGGGCTTCGTTAGTTTTTCAATACATATAACTTGAAGAAAGAGGTTAAAGGCCGCAACCAACAAGAAAAATAAGCAAATGAGAAAGAAGGGGTTATCCGCTAGGGGATAGACCTCAATGACTTTCTTGAAAAAAGTTACATTATATAGGGCCGCCAATAGAGTGGAAGAAATGGCAATGAGTTTATTACGAGAAATTTCTTTCTTTTTTTGATAGAGGTACATTTCGATTCTTTACCTTTTATTTTTTTGTTGTTTTAAATTTATAAACTTGGCCATGAATAGGGCCACTGCTCCAGAGACAATCCATACTACAAGAAAAGTCGCTAGATCGTGAGAGAAGAAATGAGCTCCTCGCATCTGTTGGGTCACACCAAAGATAAGACCTAAGGCCACTCCAGGAATGAGGAGGCGGTATCTCCTCTCTCCTGTAGTTAATTGATGGGAAAAATAGAGGCCCATCCAAGCAAATCCTCCTGAAGA
>JBFHGF010000127.1:0-8375 GCA_041583335.1 Bacteriovoracaceae bacterium | reverse complement strand
TGATAAAATTACGGCGATTTTCTGACTCATATAACCTTCCTTTGTTCGTTCTTCATTTCTAAAGATAGATTAGATAAAGTCTGCTTTATTCTCAAGGAGCATATCATTATTTCTCGAGAAGAAATCTTAGAACATGGGAACTTCTATCGCCAAAACCTCACTGTCTTCTTCGAAGAAAAGTTCAATATTATCAAAGTCCCACAGGGCAATACCATCCCTCCCCTCAAGCTCAAAACTCTGTCCATCCTCGATCACTTTGAAGTGACCGGAGAGGTTCATCAGATAGAGTCCATGATTCTTTTGCTCAAGTGTATAGCTCGTCCATTGACCTTTTTCAAAAAGACCACGTGACAAAAAAGCGTCCTGATTAATGCGAAGAGAATCCTCTCTTGCATCGGGTGAAACCATAAGAACCCAACCGTTCTTTTTCCCAGCGATATCAAATTTTTTCTGATCATAGTGAGGGGCCACCCCCTTGAGCTTGGGCTGGATCCAAATCTGAAGAAAGTTCGCCCTCTCGGTATTTGAGTTATTAAACTCACTATGCATAATTCCCGTTCCCGCACTCATCACCTGAACTTCATCATGGGAAATAACCTGGATATGGTTCATATTATCTTTATGGCGAAGCTCACCATATAAAGGAACCGAGATAATTTCCATATCCCTATGCCCATGGTTTCCAAAACCTGAGCTTGGCGCAATAGTATCGTCATTAATGACCCGAAGAGTTCCGAAACCCATTCGGTTTGGATTGAAATAGCGGGCAAAGCTAAAAGTGTGAAAACTATGAAGCCAACCAAGATTGGCCTGACCACGAGTATGAGCTTTATAGATTAGATTTTCCATAACGGCCTCCTAAGTCCATACTAGACCTTTACCTTATAAATAAATATTTAATTCATTTAAGGGTAATAATAAGTTTATTTTATACAATATTGGCCCTCCTTTCTGGGCAAAAACTATCAATATCTATTATTCAGCCCCTCCTCTGTTACACTAACTAAGTAACTAAAAATACATAAAGAAACTGAGAAAAAAATGTCGCAAATTAGAAAACTAATCACCCAAAAGTATATGGTGGCCCTACTCGTTATTGGGCTTCTGGATACCTTTAGTTTTGCGACTCTACTCATCGTTATCAACCTCAATAAGGACAATGCCTACCTAATCAATATTTCGGGTAGGCAACGAATGCTCTCGCAGCGGATCACTTTAGAGCTGAATCAATTTCATTACGCTCCAGAGTCGGAGCATAAGAAAATTTCAATCGAGGCCAAGCACGATATTGATGAATTTGAGCAGGCCAACCTCATCCTTACCCATCGAAGTAAAAAGATTGATCGCAGTATCCCTAAGAAAATTATCCAATACTACTTCAAAGAAAATGGGACCAATGATCAAAGTCAATACTTCATTGCTAGAGCAAGGCAAATAATCGAAGAAAAAGTATCTCCTGAAGAACTGAGCGAATTTTCAACTTTTGCAAAACATAACCTCTTGAGAAATCTTAATGAGGCAGTCCTACTCTTCGAAGAAGAATCGAACTCCTTAAACACAACTCTAATAAAGATAGAAGTTCTCATCTATCTATTGGCCTTCCTCAACCTTGGCCTTATTTTAAAACTCCTCTTCATCCCACTGCGTGACATTCTTGTCAGAAGAGAAAAAGAACTCTTCCTCCTCGTTAAAAAGCTAAAAGAAGAAGGAAAATATAAATCGAGATTTTTGGCCAATATGGGTCACGAATTGAGAACCCCCCTCAATGGAATTCTCGGGGTGGTCGACCTCATTCAAGATGAACCCGTAACGGTAGAGCAAGGAAAGCTTTTAAATATTGTTGAAAAATCGGGTAAGAATCTATTAGGAACCATTGACAATATCCTTGATCTCACCCGTTTAGAGATCGATGAACTAGGAATGAACCTAAAGGATTTCTCTCCAGATGTTCTCATTGCCGAAATAGGTCAAGAATATGCGATACAGGCCAAAGCAAAGGGATTAAGCTTTGAATCTCAAGTTCACAACCTCCCCGGTATTTTGCATGGAGATCATACAAAGATAAGAAAAATCATAAGCAATATACTCGATAATGCGATTAAATTCACAGATAGCGGAAGCATAAAAATCGACACCACCTATGATGAATTCAGTTCACTATTTAATGTTAAAATTCATGATACGGGAACGGGTATTGCCCCAGATAACTTAGAGCTCATTTTTGAACCGTTTAAACAAGTTGATTCATCATCAACAAGAATTCATAGTGGTTCAGGACTAGGTCTAACCATTGCCAAGAAAATGGCCGAGATCATGCGCGGAACTCTCAAGGTAAGCTCCCAATTAGAAGTCGGAAGCTCCTTCACTCTTTCTCTTCCCCTTAGAAAAACTTCTATATACAGAGACCCTATTCAACAAAAGGAGCAAGAAGTTGAAGAAATGGATGAGTTTTATAAAGGCAATATTCTACTCATCGAACCAAGTGAAGATAACCGCAAGCTCATCACAAAGATGATCACCCGATATGGCCCAACCATTGAAAGTGCGCTCTCTTTTAAAGTGGCCAATCGCCTTATTGCCACCAGGAATTATCAACTCACCTTCATCAATACTTCATCCCATATGGATGGGCTAATTGATTCTATTGAACAATTCATCAACCGTATTCCACCAAGCACCAGAGTTTATTTAATGGGATCAAACCAAACCCTTGACCTGAGTCAGTCGCTCCTCGAGCGTATCTCAGAAGTCATTGAGCTTCCTATTACCAATTCAAAGATCCAAGAAATTTTAAAGATCCACCTTGATATCGACGAAGATCGTTAATTCAAACCAATAACTTCGATATCTCTACGCTTCAATGAACGAATTTGTTTAGGAAGTGAATCAAGAATAACTTGTTCCATAGAAGTGATAACAGACTCTTTTAAAAAGAACCGGCTATGAACAAGACTCACCTCTCTCGTCGGAGCTGGTTTTTTGAACTTGCGCACATGGCGCTTCAATTCATCTTCATCGAGCTCCATAACGGCCAGTTCAGGTAAAAGGGTGTACCCTTGCGAGCGACGAACTAAATGCTTCAATGTTTCTAGATTTCCACTAGAGAATTCAACATTTTTAAGAACCTTATTCTTGTGCTCTAGTGAACAAATCTTAAGCACCTGATCCCTAAAACAATGTCCTTCTTCTAGTAACCATAAATCATTAGAGAGCAAGTCCCCTTCACTTAAGCTCTTTTTCTTGAGTAGTTCGTGTCCCTCTGAGGCATAGGCATAGAAAGGTTCAAAGAAGAGATGCCTTTCAATCACCCGATCATCACCTAATGGAGTGACTAAAATACCAGCATCAATATCATCATTGGAGAGAAGCTTAATAATATCTTCCGTCTTATACTCACTAATTTTCAAATAAACTTTAGGATACTTCTTTGAGAATTCGGCTACAAAGAGCGGAATAAGGTAGGGCGCTAGGGTTGGAATTACCGCCAAGTGAAAGTCTCCCTTAGGCTCTAAACAAGTTCCATCTGCAATGGATTCCAGCTTTGAATGTTCCCTTACAATCACTTTTGCTTGAGAGATAATTTCCTTACCAGCTTCCGTAACCAGAATAGGCTTTTTTGAGCGATCAAAAATCACTACTCCAAGTTCTTCTTCTAATTTTTGAATCTGAGAGGAAAGCGAGGGTTGACTAACATGACAGGCTTCGGCGGCCCTCCCGAAGTGTTTTTCACGATCAACGGCCAATACATATTCTAGCTGAGTAATGCTCGACATAAGTCCCCTTCCCCTTTACAGGTAAATCTTTTAGTTGCAAGGCTAAAAGATTAAGGGAACATAGTCAAAAACTATGATCAGCTACATGCAATATAGCTGAATCATATAAGATATTTCTTTAAAAATTAAGACTTTGCGCTGTAGCGGCTACGTCTATTGCCATTTGAGCTCCCCGCTCCTTCAGCACTACGACGATCTCTACGAGGACGACTACTTCTTGATCCACCACCAGAGCGGTCTTCATCACGACCTGAGTCACGACGACTTTTTCTTCCGTCACGTCCTCCTCGAGCACCATCACGGCCACCGTCTCTACGTCCACCATCACGAGAAGGAGTTCTTCTCCCTCCTCTTCCACCACGGCGTCCGCCACTACCAGATCGTTCACCACGAGCAGTAGCAGGTGCGATTTTCAGACCTTCATCAATAAGACGAAACTCTTTGTTGAAGCGGGAGCTAAATAGAACTTTAAGAATCTCTTCTTTAGAAAGGTCAGAGAAAAAGTTCTCAAAAATACCAAAGCTATCATCAACATTGAACTCATTCTCAAGGTTTTGAATAGCAACCTTAAGCTTTTCCATACGTTCAATATCGCTTACGACTTTATTCTTCTTGATCTCTTCGAGAGAAGGAAGGTTGTACTCTTTTAAGACTTGTCCTGTTGTTCTCTCTACTTTTTTGATCTCATATCTCTCATTTGGAGAAATGAAAGTAATGGCCGTACCATGCTCACCAGCACGCCCAGTTCTCCCAATACGGTGAACATAGGACTCTGTTTGGCGAGGAAAGCCCATATTGAATACGTGGCTTACGTGACTTACATCAATCCCACGGGCCGCAATGTCTGTACAGACGAGAAAGCGAACTTTCTTGTCTTTAAAGCGCTTCATCGCCTGATCCCTTTGCGCCTGGCTTAAATCCCCGTGAAGGGCCAGTGCAGAGAGGTTATTATCAATAAGGTACTCAGAAATATCACGAGACTCATGACGAGTTTCACAGAAAATAATTCCGTAAGCATCTTTATGAGCTTCAATGATAACACGAAGACCTTTCTTAAATTCTCTACGGTTAACCATACAGTAGAATTGATCAATATTATCGTTCGTTAAGTTTTGTTTTTTAATTTTCAAGAACTCAGGATTTCTAAATTCTCTCTTCACTAAATCAGAAATGGCCTTGGGCATAGTGGCCGAGAACATCCAAATCTTACGGTGATCAGGAAGCTCTGTGATGATCTTTTGAACATCTTCAAGAAAACCCATATTAAGCATTTCATCTGCTTCATCGAGGATTAGGTTCTTACAGTTATCAAGTTTAAGAACACCACGATCAATCAAATCGATTACACGACCAGGAGTACCGACGACAACCTGTACTCCTTTCTTTTTGAGCTGAGTAATTTGACGATCATAAGGAACCCCTCCGTATACAGTAAGGGCCTTAAGGTTGGTAAACTTGGCTACATTTTCAAGTTCAGTATTTACCTGAGCGGCAAGTTCACGAGTAGGTGCAATAATAATCGCTTGTACTGATTTTGCATTAAAATCGAGATTTTGGAGAAGAGGCATAAGAAATGCGATAGTCTTCCCAGTTCCCGTTTGGGCTTGTCCTACAAAGTCACCTTCGTGCTCCATGAGGAGAGGAATAGCCTCTTCTTGAATCTCTGTAGGATTCTCAAATCCTAGTGCAGTGATTCCTTTTAAAAGGTCTGGTTTAAGTTGAAATTGGTCAAATGCCACGGGAGCTCCTATGAAATCCATCGTAAATCCCACGATCGATTTCATGAGATACAAATATGTATTGGTCTCTCATACTAGGCTTTTTTGCCTTTGAATAGGGAATTACTTGAGTGAACGGGTGATATTTACATGGTGAAGGCCATGTAAAACTAAATAAATTCAAATGTTTTAGAGCTTCTCACACAGGTTGGGATACGTACTGTGCTCCTGCCCTGTCTCAATGACAACAAGAGTATAGGGCTTAGTACAGAAGAAGCCTCGATTGGCAGTCTTTAAAGCACTAGTGCATGCGCTTGGATAAGTGGCCACTTCTTCACCTGTAGCTAAGGATTTCATCTTATAGAATTCACTACAATAGTAACCAGAATCGACAGTGGTCAAGGCCTTTGCGCATTCAACGGGATAGCTGGACACTTCATTCCCCCTTCCCAGGTCACGATAGCTAAAGCGATCAATGCAGTAAAAGCCCCACATGGCCTGATTGACAACTTCTGAGCATTTTACAGGATAGGTCGATTGAAGCTGATTAGACTCAATTAACTTAAGCGTATAGTTATCCTCACAGTAGATTCCAATTGGGTTTGCCTTCTCTTGCGATAAACCGAGATCAGATAGGCTAAAACCTTCCCCCATACAGGTGACGGACAATCCTCCAAAAATGGCCAAGATGATATTTTTCATAATCCTACCAAAACGCCTTAAAATTAAACGATGGCCCAACCTATAATATTGGGCCAAGGGATTCAATCAAAATGGAAAGCTACTGCAGATATTACAAAGAAGCTGAAATTAGCTGATCATTGAGGCCCAACCACTGGATCATACTCTTGGCGTACTCAACTTCATTGGAATTCAAATCAATACGGGAAGTTGCAAAGTCATTAACAGTATCGATAAGACCTTCGAGGTCTACTTTACCGATTTTATAGCGCTTTTGCTCATCATCGAGAATCTTCTTAGTCACTTGAATCTTCTTACGTCCAATCTTTACACGCATCTTTAAGGTATTAATTTTATCTTTAAGGTCGCGAACCTCATTTCGATAGGTAATCATGGCCTTTCGCTTATTGAGCTCTGCCTTATATTTTTCAACACCAATAGAGGCGGTGTTGGCCTTTTGTTGATCATCAAAGAGTGGAATTTCCAATTTAACACCAACAACTGTTTCATTACGATTGGCCGTAGCATTATAACGACTGGACTCATCTCGATTAAATCCGGCCACTACGCTTAGAGAAGGATTTCCATCCCTTTGGGCCAAAGTATATTCTTTATTTTTCACCGACTCAGTCTTTTCAGCAATTATATAAAGGCGTGTCTTGTCGGGCTCTATCCTATCGGCCTTTTCCATTAACTTTTCTAAGATTTTTATAATATTGCCATTTTTTGCTGGAGAAATTTGAGACAGAGAGTTTCCAATTAAGGCCTCAATAGATTTACGCTTTTCCTCAAAGCTTCTCTTTTGGTCCAAGTAATCTTCTTGGCGCTCTAAAACAAGAAGCTCCCCTCTGGCCATGTCCGTAGATGTGGCGACTCGTGCTTGGTAGCGGCTCTTGATATTCTTTTCTAACTTCAATGCTTCATCATAGATTTTCTGCGCCAAAATCATACTTTGGTATGACTGCTTAAAATCGAGGAAGGTACCAAGATTAGTCACGAGATAGTCTTCGTAATTTTCTTGGACCTGCAAGAGGGTGTAATCCCTCTCTTGCTCTAAAGCGGCTTCCTGTAGTCGAGTATCACGTCCGAAGGAATTATTTAAAAGGGATTGCTCAACACGTAATTGAGTAAGGTTAATATTTGTACCAATTTGTTTAGACTTCATATACGAAGCCGAAACACTCGTTCCCGTCTTAACGAAGTCTTTATTTAAACTCGTAGAAAAGTCAGAAGTATTCCCATTCCTTGAAGTGTAGCCATTTTCCTGCTCTAGTGAGAGAAGGAGCTGAGAATTAGGCAATCCCTTCTCCACAATATATTCAGCACTTTTTTCATCGGCAAAGATCGACTGATATTGTGGATCATGCTTTTGGAGTAACTGAATAAATTGCGACATATCAAGTTCACTGGCCCTGGCCGTAGAAAACGAAAAGAAAAAGAAATATAATAAAAAATAGGTATAAGAACTAATGAACCTCACTCCTGAGCTCCTTTTAATTTAACTTGTGCATAGAAACTATAGAGACAAGGAACCAGAACCAAAGTGATAAACATCCCAAAGAGCAGTCCCCAGCACATAGCAAGCATCATTTCGGCCAACATCGAATCATACCCCCCTACTCCGTAAGCGGTGGGAAAGAGCCCAGCAACCGTAGTGAATGTGGTAATAAAAATAGCTCGTAGTCGAGTTGATGAAATTTTTGCGATTTTATAGAGTAAGTTTTCATCACTATCGATCGACTCATTAAGCTTATCGATAAGAACAATCGAGTCATTGATAACAACTCCAATCATTCCCAATGTACCCACAACCGAGAAAAATCCATACTGTTGCATTCCATGAAAATAGAAGGCCAATACCGAGCCCACTACTCCAAAAGGAATAATCGCTCCAATGAGTAAGGGGGTCCACAAGCTGTCATAGAGAAAAATAAGTAGCAGATAAATTAATCCAAGGACCATCAAGACCGAAATCCCAAAGTCTGATTGGGATTCTCTAGAATCCTTAACTTCTCCAACAAAATTTAAGATAGTAGTAGGTTTCCCCTTGAGGACCTTGGGAAAAATATTGCTTTCAATATCATCGGCCATTTCAAGTGGTGTAATCTTTAGCTCCGACTTAATAGAACCATAAACTAGAGTCGACCTTTTAAAATTTACTCGAGCAATATTGGCATTTTTAGTGCCTTCATGAACATGAACG
>JBFHGF010000126.1:0-8425 GCA_041583335.1 Bacteriovoracaceae bacterium | reverse complement strand
GTCATCAGTAAAAATAGTTAAAGGAATCAAGACTCCAAAGGAGCCAGGTTCCTATCATCGCCTTCTTTGTATGACAGGAAAGAACAAGGGCATGGCCTACTATATAAGAAGTAGGCGTATCGTGATGGGACGATCGGAAAAAGCTGATGTTCAGGTTTTAGATGGAAAGTCATCTCGCGAACATGTTGAGTTAACTCTTGTGGGTGGTAAGTATGTTTTGACGGACTTGGGAAGTCAAAATGGTGTTATTGTAAATGATTTAAAAGTTAGTCAGCATACGCTTGCTGATAATGACAAGGTCATCATTGGTCAAACAGTATATAAGTATAACTATATCGTTGTAGAAGAAACTGAGCTTGTCGTAGTCGATGAAGAAGATGAGCTTGAAGAGTACGAAGAGGAATTTGAAGAAGAGAAACCGAAGAGTAAAAAGAAGAAAGAAGCTCCCAAGAAAAAGAATAATATGATGATTATTCTGATTGTTGTGTTAGCGGCAGTTTTTCTTATACCGTCAGAGGAAGAGGGAAAGAAGGAGCCTACTCGGAAAGGTAAATCTATAGGAGATGTTTCTACTGATCAAATTGATATTGCAGAATATAACCAGGAAGAGATTAATGACCCAGAAGTTCGTAAAAAATTGGAAGCCTATCTGCATAGAGGTCAAAGGGAATATCGAGAAGGTAATTATTATCGGGCGATAGAACAATTTGAACTGGCCCTGATTTTAGTGCCTAATCACGGATATGCCACGTTTTATAGGCAACGAGCGGAGGAGAGTCTTAATAAATTTGTCGATAAGATCATGACAAAAGCAGAAAACGATATAGCGGCTCTGAGATATCGGTCGGCCATTATACAATATTGTTCAGTAATTACTTTTTTGCAGGATAATCCCAAGCATCCTAGGTATGTCGAAGCCGAAAAGAAAATTTCTGAACTGGAAGTTAAGATGGGAGTAGATGAAGGTGAATTTAAATGTTTCTAGAGACAACGAGTCTCTATATCAAGTAAATTTTGCCCAAGAAATTGAGGACAATAATGGTACTCCCCTAACATTCTTTGTTGGGCGTGGTGGCGATTGCCAAGTTCAACTTGACGATAAACAAGTCTCTCGAGAACACGCACGAATTAAATTCGAGCATGGGCATTGGTCTATAGAAAAGGTATCCTCCTTTAATACGCTTAGTCTTAATGGCAATTTCTGTGAAAATGCACAACTAAAAAATGGTGATCTGATTTCAATCGGCCCTTTTACTTTAAATGTGGAACTAGAGGATGCCGCCCCTCAGGAAATTATTTCTAACTCTATTGATGATGAAGAAGATTCTAATGTCGATACGACATCGGCATCAGGGATTGCTGTTGGTCTTGGGTATGATGAGGCGACAGAAGTTTTAAGTGATGCTGATGCAAAAGAGCTGAATAATGAAGTTGAATCTGAAATGGATAGTTTTGATGAAGCAACAACAGAGTTGGGCGCAGAAGGTAACTTAGATTCCGAAGGTGAAACCAGTGGTGCTGTATCGGAAGAAGCTGGTGGATATGAGGGGTTTGATCAAGAATCAACTTCTGAATTTGATAGCTTAGAAAGTGGTCAACAAGAAAATGACTTCGCAGTTGCAGACAATGATGGATTTGGTGATGAAGATTTCTCCAATGATCTTGCTGAAGGTCAGGGCGAAGAGGGCTATAATGATGAGTTCTCGGATTCAGATATGGATGACTCCTATGGAATGGAAGCCTATGAAGATGAGGATGAAAAAACTCAGGTTATAAAGAGTTTTGCTTCTTTTGCCTTAGAGCTATTTGGCGAATATGCCCCCTATGATAAATTTGTAATTGAAAAGCCGGAAACATTCATTGGTAGAGATCCAGAGAAGTGTGACATAGTTTTGAATGATCCTGAAGTATCAGGAGTTCATGCAGTAATCCGTAAAAATGCAATTACCTGTACATTAGAAGATTTAAAGTCTGCTAATGGTACAATTTTAAATGGGGAGAGGGTAAACTCCCATGACCTAACAAGTGAAGATGAATTTATCATTGGTGGAACAACTTTCACTGTGAGAATTCAATCAGATTTTCTAGATCAAGAAAAATCTAGAATTATGCCTGTTGAAGATAATCAGGTCGTTGAAATTGAAGAAGTTGTTGAGGTTGATGAAAATTTTGATGGTGAGGAAGGGGAGGTCCTTGAAGGTAGCGAAGGCTTTGGTGCTACTTTTGAGGAGAAGAATAGTTCACTATTTAGTAAAGATGCGCTGAAAGACCCTGATAAACGAAAGAAGATTCTCTACATACTCGTTGGCCTTCTCGCCCTATGGGTTCTCCTGGGTGAAGAAGAACAACCTAAGAAACCTAAAATTGACCCTAAGGCCAAAGCAGCTGCTGAAGCCCAAGCCGAAAAAAAGGTTGTTCCTGAAGCGGAGAAAAAACTTACTCCAGAACAGCAAGAGTTTGTTGAAGGTCAGTATTTACTGGCGAGTCAGTATTTCGCTGAAGGTAAATACTCTGAAACAATTATGGAACTCGATAAAATTTTTGCGATCACAAAAGAATACAAGAATGCGAGAACGATTTATGGACTTGCTAAAGAGGGACTCGCAGAGCTGACGAAGCTTCTTGAAGAAGAAAGGCGCGAGAAAGAGAGAAAGCTTAGAGACCTTAAGGTTAAAGAGCTTCTAGTGAAAGCGGAAGCGGCGGTTAAAGAGAAAAAAATGGATTTTGCAAAAAACCTTTTTAAGGAAATTACTAAACTTGATCCAGAAAATTTTGATGTCACGAGGTTAAAACTAGAAGTTGAAGCTTATGAAAAAGAGCAAGAACGAATAAAAGTCGAAAAAGCTCAAAAAGAAGCTGAACGAAAAAGACAGGTTCAAGAATTGGCCCCTGGAAAATCATTTTATCAACGAAAAGATTGGTATAAAGCAAAGTTAAAACTTGCAGATTTCTTGAGGTTGAAAGGGATGGATGAAGATCTCGTTAAAGATGCGACAACTATGCTTGAAGACTCCACGAAGAAGTTGGATGGCATTGTTAACCCACTTGTTGGTAAGGCCAAGTCACTAAAAGAAGGGCAAGACCTGAAGGGCGCATATGAGCTCTATCTTGAAATACTAAAGTATAATCCCGCTCATGTTGAATCATTAAATGAGATGGATGAGATTCGTGAAAAATTAGAGTTAAGAAGTAAGAAAGTTTATCGAGAGGCGATTATTGCAGAATCTCTTTCTCTTTATGATGATGCTAAAGAGAAATTTCAAGAGGTTCAGCAAATTAGTCCCACTGATAGTGAATACTATAAGAAAGCAACGGAAAAGCTAAAAGACTACCTGAACTAGGATGGATCATGATTGAGCTCAAAAGCTATGCCTCAAGGACAGATAAGGGGCCCTACCTGCAAATTAACGAAGATAATGTTGAAGTTGATCTTGTGAATAAGCTTTACATGATATTTGATGGCTTTGGAGGATCTTCGGTAGGTGATAAAGCGGTCTATTTAGTACAGGATACGATTAAGAAGTTTTATACCCGAATTGCGGGTGATCCCGATGCAACATTACCTTTCTATTATAGTCCCAAGTATTTAATTGAAGGAAATGCGCTTATTAATGCTATGGAATACGCACACTTCCTGTTAAAGAAAGAAAATAAGGATAAAGAAATGAACTCAAGAGGAGGGACTTCTTGTATTGCTGTTTCCCAAGCTGAGAATATTTTGACTTTGGCCGCAACGGGTAACTGTTTGGGTATTATTTATAGTCATGGAAATATGAGAGTCGTCTCTAGTCCTGACAATTTCGAATTTATTTCAGGTGACTTTTACGACAAAGAGTTTGTTACAGCTCCTGCTTCTGGATTTGGACTCTTTAATGAAATTCACATCAATATTTCAGAAGTAAGAATTAATGAAGGAGATCGTCTACTGCTATTGAGTGATGGAGTCTATGCTCGAGTTGATCAAGACGAGATTAAAGATATTATTTTATCCGAAGGACAAAAGCCGTCTGACAAAATTGATAGGTTATTTGAATTGGCCAATACCCGTGGCAATATGGATAACCAATCGGCGCTATTGTTAAACTTTTAGTGTACCAACTTAATCAGGTATATTTCGAAAAAATCCATTTATTGATTGGAATACTCCAGTAGCTATTGATTAGAGGCCGACTTTAGGCGAGAATAATCAAAAGGTTACCTATGGAAAATAAAATTTTAGTAGCTGATGACAGCCCTACCATTCAGAAAGTTATAAGTATCACTTTAGCGAACAAGGACTATGAACTTGATTCGGCCCAAAGTGAGGATGAACTTCATGATAAATTAGCAGCGAATGAATACGGTCTTGTTTTATTGGATTACAACTTATCTGATACGGCCACAGGGATTGACCTCGCTAAACAAATTAGGGAAGCCAACTCTTCAACTCTAGTAATGGCCATGCTTGGGACATTTGATAGCATTGAAGACTCTGAGCTTGAAGAAGCTGGTTTTGCAGATAAAATTGTTAAACCTTTTGAAAGCTCTAAGTTTATTCAAAAAATTGAAAACTTATTTAATGCTCCTGAAGAAATTGAAAGCATGGATTCTGATATTTTTACTTCTGATGACGATCACTCGGAAGAAGTTGTTGAAGAAGAATCAGAGTCTTTTGACAGTGATGAATGGAGTATTGATGGACCTAGCGTTATCGATGAAGATGACAGCTCTGTAGATCTCGAGTCGGAAGATAATAAGAGTACAGGAAACCTATTGGCCGCTGAAATGGCAGGATGGGGAATGAGTGTTCCTGAAGTTATTGGCTCAGATCAATCGACTGAAGAGGAGGGTATTCTGCCTCCAACGATAGGACCCACGGAATCTGTATCGTTCACTGATGATGAAGAAGTACAAGACGATGTCTTCTCACTTGAAGAAACACCAGACGATACATCTGTTGAGGATGATTTAGAATTTGCTTCTGTAAATGAAGAGGAAGTAGTTTCTGAAGAGCAAGTGATAGACCCTGATCTTACTCAAGAAATAAAAATACCTGAGGAGCTTAGAAACTTTGCTGCTGATAATAGTGAAGAAGAAATAAGCTTCCCTGAAGAAGATGACCTTGATTATCCAGATATGTCAGATGATGCTGAAGATCAGGAAGGAGATGAAGAAGAGGGACGCCACCCTCAACTCACCTCTCTTGATGAACTTGATACCATGGATGAAGAGGAAGATGGTGAAGATCTGGATACAACGGATCCTCAAATTATTATCGGACCAAGTGAAGATAGTCCTGACCTCGTCAATGCTATTAATGATGATATTTCCCCAGATGATTTTTGGGCCGCTGATGTAGACGATGATGCTCTTATCACTTCAGAATCTGATGAATTTAAAGAAGCCGAAACTCAAGAAGTTAGCATGATTGCGCTTGGTGATGAGGAAGAAGAGGACTTCTCTGTTGATGAGCATGCCTCTATCGATGATACTCCAAAAACATCAGAGCTGAGTGAAACATCTAAAGCGACGCTTGAAGCATTAAGCAATATCAATGATATTGGACCTAAACTAGAGAGTGAAAGTGGTGATGTTGGCCCTAAGCTAGAAAGAGTTGATACAGAATCTCTTGCCCAGAGGATTAAAACAGAGCTTCTAAATGAGTTAAAACCATTGATCAAAGAAATGGTTAAAGAGGCCCTAATAGAGGCCAATAGTGAAGCTGTTGAGAAAGTTGCTTGGGAAGTTATTCCCGACCTCGCTGAGAATCTTATTCGTAAAGAAGTGAAAGAACTCTCTCAAAAGGTAATAGATAAGCATTCTCTTAGTTAGGTCTTAGACTACCTGTAAGGACATTTACTTTCACACCATTATTTTCGAGGATGGCCTCTCCCATTGTGGATATTCCCACAAAATATCCTGTGAACTCTTTTGCATGATCTGTGATTTTTACACTTTGATTTAAGTGCGAGCAGTACTTTGAAAACTGCGCGCTGACCTGCTGGGGAGATAAGCGATTCTTTAATATATAATTATAGATTTCATGGGGGAGAGAGGAGTGGAAATTGTCTTTGAGTTGTGGACTTTGATTAAATAGTCCTCCAATGGGATAGGGGAAATCAAATTCTTCATTAGGGTCAACGTAGAGGTTCACGCCTACACCGACAACAATAGTTTCACCGACGAGTTGGCAGATGATTCCTCCGACTTTTTCTTTTTTTTCGTTGATCAAGTCGTTGGGCCATTTGAGTAAGAGTTTGGGGCCAAAGAAATCGGCTAACAGGCATCCCACTTCTAGTGGTGTTAAAGTAAGTTCTTCATTGGGCTCAAGGGTAAAACTAAAGGCCAGAGCTTGATCGAGATGCTTCCAAAAAGTTCCACGACGTCCGTGACCACCAGTTTGATGGGTGGTCGAGATAAGAATATTCTCTTTTAAGTTATGGTAATTCTGTTTTAAATAAGCTTGAGTTGAATCAACTTCGTCTAAATGAAGAGTTTGCATAGGAGCTCACTAGTATAATGCTTTTAAATAGTTCGGCCTTTTGATAGTCTAGACTGGTATATAATTATCATTTCAAGCAAGGATATCCAATGTCTATTATTGAACGCTCAACCCCACGTAAAGTAACTTTTACTCCCAATATCAACCCTTATGCTGCAGGTTCAGTTATTGCAGAGTTTGGGCAAACGAAGGTTCACATCACGGCAACTGTTGAAGACAGTCTTCCTCCATGGTTGCGAGGTAAGGGGCAAGGTTGGGTGACGGCCGAGTACAATATGCTCCCCGGAGCAACTCATACCAGAAGCCGTAGAGAGAGAAGTAAAGTTGGCGGGAGAACATATGAGATTCAAAGACTCATTGGAAGAAGCTTAAGAGCAATTGTTGATTTAGAAAAACTTGGTGAGGTTAGTATTCAAGTAGATTGTGATGTTTTGGTCGCCGACGGAGGGACACGAACGACCTCAATTTCAGGTGCCTATGTCGCTCTTTGTCTGGCAGTTAAGAAACTTATGGCCGAAGGTGTGATCAAAGAAAATCCAATACGTACGCAGTTAGGTGCTATTAGCGTAGGGGTGAGTGCAGAAGGAAAGGTGATTGCTGATTTAAATTATGAAGAAGACTCAAGTTGTGAAACTGATATGAATGTTGTGATGACTAGAGAAGGCGAATTTATTGAGATTCAAGGAACGGCCGAAGGTCAGCCTTTTTCAAAGGATCATTTGGCCGGGCTTCTTGAAGCCGCAGAATCTTCTCTAAAGATTGTCTTTGAACAACAGGATAAGGCCCTCGCATGAAAGTAGAAATGCTTTTGGCCACGGGAAATGCTCATAAGGCCGAAGAGTTTGCAGAACTCTTTGATTCAGAAGTCATCTCTATTTCCGCAGCTCTTGATAAATTGGAAGTGGTGGAAGACGGGACAACTTTTAATGAAAATGCTCTAAAAAAGGCCAAGGCCTATTATGAGAAATTTGGTAGGCCAGTAATGTCGGACGACTCTGGTCTTATTGTTGATGCTCTTCCTGGTGAACTGGGGATCCATACTGCTCGATTTGGTGGTGAAGGGCTGAATGCAACCCAAAGAAATGAAATTCTCCTAGACCGAATGAAAGAAGTTCCCGGTGATAGTAGAGGGGCCTACTTTGTCTGTGTTCTTTGTTTTTATTTGAGTGATAAAGAAGTTTTCTTTTTTGAAGGACGGATGAAGGGAAAAATTTCATACTCCCTCGAAGGGGAGCAAGGGTTTGGATATGACCCTTTATTTATCCCAGAGAATGCTGATGTAGAGGGGCGTTCAGTGGCTACCATGCCAGAATGGAAGAATATAAATAGCCACCGTGCCGTTGCGTGTCGCCACGCTCAAAAATTCTTTAAAGAAAGGGATGGACAAAGCTAATGCTCTCCATTATAAAACCCAGACCAATAAAAAATCTGACGGAGCGTAGCGCAGCTTGGTAGCGCACCTGCTTTGGGAGCAGGGGGTCGCTGGTTCGAATCCAGTCGCTCCGACCATTTTTTTATTGCCCCTGCTCGACTGAGCAGGGACCAGGGTTTTCTCCAATAATATTCAATACTTCCACCACTTAAAACTAGGTTCGATGCAAGCATTTCGACCAATTTGCGTTTTTGAGCATCAGATCCCCCAAAGTACTTACTAGAAAGGGTTTTGGCCTGTTCGATGCACTCACGTAAAATAGGTGTAGTGGCTAGCTCCTTAGATTCGAATGACTTTAATTGAGCATTAATCCAAGATTCCTCTTCCATCCATTCTCGATATTTTTTCACCCATAATTCTTCTGGGACAACACCATTAATTTTGTCCTCATAGGATTTAGAGATAAGATTTTGAACCTCATATTTTCGTTTCTGAAGCTTTTCAAGCTCAGATCTCTTATCACCTAGGATATCGTCTTCAAACGCTTCATATTCCCTTATAATTTGCTCTGC
>JBFHGF010000125.1:0-8496 GCA_041583335.1 Bacteriovoracaceae bacterium | reverse complement strand
GCCAATACTTTAGTTTATGGGGTGCAGTAGGTCTTGGGTCTCTAAAGGACGGGAGAAAAAAGGCGACACAGCTTAACCACCACTTGCTCCCACAATGGCCTCTCACTTAAACGATAGTGAGGCAGAAGGGTTGAGTCTGCAAAATCTTTAATGAGCATTTCTTCCAATTCAGAGACCATCTTGCTTCCTTTGAAGAGGCAAGTGAGCTCAAAGTTTAGACGAAAAGAGCGGTTATCCAAATTGGCCGTGCCCACAGAGGCATACTCATCATCAATTAAGAAAACTTTCTGATGCAAGAATCCTTTATCGTAGTGATAGAACTTCACGCCAGCACTTTGAAGGGGCCCATAAAAGTCCTTACGGGCCATATACACCATGAGATGGTCCGGCTTTTGCGGTAGAAGCACTCGGACGTCTATCCCTTTTAGTGCGGCGAGGATAAGGGCCGAAGTAATTTTCCCATCAGGAATAAAGTAAGGTGAAGCGATCCAAAAACGCCTCTTGGCCATATGAATGGCCTGATCAAACATCAGGCCACAGGTTTCCATCAAATCAGCAGGTCCACTAGGGATCATGAGGGCCGTGGTATCTTCTGGCCGTGGCGTTTGATTCCAAAAGAGCTGGGGTAGCTCCCAATGTTCTTTAAGGTCTTTTACAAAGTACCAATCTTCCAAGAAAGAAATCTGAAGAGAAGAAATTACTGGCCCCCACACCTGGCAATGGGTGTCTCGCCAAGGAGACAAGGGGGTGTCAATGCCCAAGTATTCATTGCCCACATTGTGGCCGCCAAAGAAGGCCGTCTTACCATCGACCACTACTATTTTACGATGGTTTCTAAAATTCAATTGAAAGCGACGCGAGCGGCGTTCGAGTACGCGAAAGAGTTGAACATCAACCCCACTGGCCCGCAACTCATCCCAAAACCCTTCATTGACTCCGTAGCATCCAATGGCATCGGGGATAAAGTAGACGCGAACTCCCCGAGAAGCGGCCGCTTTAAGTTTTTCTTTAAATTGATTGCCTAAGTGATCTTCATTAACAATGAAGAACTGCACCAGAATATAATCACTGGCCTCATCTATTGCATGAAAAATGGCATCAAAAGTTTGTTGCCCATCAATTAAGAGTTTGGTTTCATTGCCCTTAACCCAAGAGAGCTTTGCCAAATGATGAAAGGCCAAATCATCATCTGATAAGTGCTCTTCTTCTATAATGTAGAATTTGTTAATGGTCGACTTATGAAGCACAGAGAGGAAGGGAAAAACGTCTTCTCCCGTTTTTCTTCTGAAGTTGGCCATCCCTACAAATTTAGAACGACCAAAAGCGAGATATAAGACAATCGAAATAAAAGGAAGAGTGACAAGAGATAGGCTCCAAGCAATTGCCGACTGGCTATTGCGGGCCTTACGGATGGCCTCAATGGCAAAGAAAATGGCAACGAGTTCTACCAAGGTATAGATCACGGCATAGAACTCGATCCCCCAGTCTTTCCAGGGTAAGGACTCTAGAAATAAGGCCAAGGGATCACTTTCCAATCGATTTCCTTAATTAACGTTTTATAAAACTAAACGCCAAGACGGGATCAATCATTTTCAGGACCTTTTCAAGGGAATCGACAAACTCGTCCATAATTCCCTTAATCAAATCCATGGCCACGGCCCCTCCGACTTGGTCAATAATCATTTGAAAAATAAGTTGAAGAAAATCAATCACCGGCTGCAATGAGAGCTTCTTTATAAGCGCATCAATGAGGTTCTCGGCCGGTTCAACATCCTTTCCATCATTAGTGACAACGTAGAGAGGATTTTTCTTTTTAACATTCATAATGGGTTCCTAATGGCGACTTGATTCAAATTGTTCTTTCCAAGTGGTGATGCGATCGGTGATCTCATCAAATTGTCCACGCAAGGGGGAAAATTCCTTTGAGTTAAAATCGTAAACACTCTTCTTCTCTGCGAGAGAGCGCACTAAATGAGCACGGTTAAAGAAGGGCTTTGAAACATAAATATCTCCCAGCTCTTCGGATAAGCGCTCTTGTATCTCACGCAGATCATTTTCTTCTTGCTTTCGGCGCAGATCAACGAGGTTGGGAATATGAGCGAGAACCTCTGGAACTTCAGCAACTCCCATATCCTCAATATTCTCTAGGGTATCATAGAAATGGCCCAATCCTTTCTTACTAAATTCATCGGGACGAAAAGGAACCAACAATCCATTGGCCGCACAGATGATATTAACCACTAAAAGCCCTAGGGTTGGTGGCCCATCAATGACGACATAGTCATACTCATGAAGAAGGTTATTCTTTTCGATAAATTTCTTGAGGATCATCTGACGAGGTGTTGAAATTCCAGCGATGGTAAGTTCAAAACCTGAGAGGTCTTGTCCTCCAGGAATGAGGTCTAACTTCTCCCCTTTTTGAATCACTTCATGGGGAAGAATTGGGGTATGAAGCGCCCTCAGTTCACGGATACTATTGATGAGGAGATGGTGGATATTGAAATCATTTTCCAGCTCATCAGCTTCATGGCCGCAAAGGAGCGAGAGGTTCGCTTGAGGGTCCATATCGATACAAAGAACTTTATGACCTTTATCTGCTAGTCCATGGGCCACATTGAAGGCCATGGTTGTTTTACCAACGCCCCCTTTTTGATTTAAGAAGGCCAAAACCTTTCCTTGGGGTGCTGCTAGCGTCTGTAACTGCGAATGCTCTGCCTTTTGCTTTTTAGAGAAAAGCCCCATGATGTCCTCCATCCCTGTGAAACATTAATGACTTATAATTTACTAAAACCGGTAACGGAAAATCCTAATTCTTCGATCGTTGATTTAATGGCCATTGGAGAAACACTATCATCTGCCTCAGTCACCACTTCACCGTTATCTTTATTTACACTTGTGCTGTTAATTCCTTCCAATGCGGCCAGGCCCTTTTCAATTTTACTGACACAAGAGCCGCAATGGATGCCTTCAACATTAAATTTATTCTTTTTCATATCTGCTACTACCTTCTAAAAATTTTATACAAATGGATAAAAGCAATTCTATCGTGAATAGAACGTATCGAATAGTCCTTCTAATTACAATGACTTACAAGATTCCTTAGACGGCCTAGTGTATAGGGAAAATACACCAGGCCGTAAAAAAGATAAGACCCCCCTCATAGACTCAAGATATTTGATATAGTTTGGCAAATCCTATTTAACCACGGAGCGTCAAAGTGAAGAAACAAACACTAGGAATCGTTTTAGGGATGGCATCGTTGCTACCTCAAACCCTTATGGCCAAGGCCTATACATACCCGGCCCATAAGAATGTTGCGGAAAATAACTATGGTGAAACTGGTTTTACTGTAGGTCCTGCGGCCCATAGATTTCAATCAAAGAATGAGATCACGGTTGGGTCAACGATTATGGCCCATGATCGCTACCAAAGAATTTATACCAAATCAGGTGATGATTATAATTACGTTACTATGATTGCTCGTCTTGATCGTATTAAGGTTCTTGACCTCAACGGTGATGACAGCAACCCTTATATAAAAGTTGAAATTGAAAGTTCAGTGGATCGTCGTCTTGTGGGTAAGACTTATTACACAAGAATCATTGGTCTTTCTGAATATGAAGATTACAAAAACTTTGATGCTGATGTTTATATGGTTCAAAATATTGCCACAGAAAAACTTCGTGTTTATCAAAGGATTTGTAAAGACTTCTCTTGTCCTCCAAAAATGATATTCGAAACAGACTTTGTTTCTGGTGAGAAAAATGGGGACCCCACTTATAGCTACAACACTCAAGTAGGAAGTTACCGTATTTTTGAAT
This sequence comes from Bacteriovoracaceae bacterium, assembly GCA_041583335.1. GTDB lineage: Bacteria > Bdellovibrionota > Bacteriovoracia > Bacteriovoracales > Bacteriovoracaceae. The sequence goes on along the minus strand of JBFHGF010000125.1, from coordinate 4,675 downwards.
GGGAGAAATTCTATCAAGATAGAGGAACGGGTGGTCACTACCCTTCATGGTTTGATCCATCATATCCAGCAGTTCCCGACAAAGATGCCAGCTGGTCCAAGTGGTTTGATTCCGATGTCATGCCATGGGAATCTTGTGAAACCGTTGATGGTGAAAAGAAGTGTAGCCACAAAGGGATGATGCGTGGTGCTTTTGGTTGGTACACGGCCTTAGTTGAACCTCACTACGGTACAGGTCAATGGACCCACGGAACCATTGGTTGGGCCGAGAGTTCACAAAAAATGGTAAAAACAGCTAAAGGTGAAACACTAGCTGGTAAATTTGCAAGTATCTTCACCTCACTCAGAAGTTCAGGATGTTCAAGGGTAAGTAACCCTTCGATTGCATTTCTTAAGCATATGCTTCCGGTAGGAACGCCCTTGATTAAGATTTATGCTCTTGAAGCTTACCAAGATCAGGCCTCTATGGAGAGGAACTATAACGTAGGTCAAACTTCAACTTGGGAATTTATCCTTACCAAAGACGGTGTTCGTAAAAAAGGTGAAGAGGCCACTTCGGCCCATAGAAACTTTGTAGAAGAGCTTGGTCTGGATAGTGGTGACAATATCATCGAAGAAGGAACTTATGAGTTCAATATCTATCCAACAGTGGTTCAGTATCAGTATAAGCCAAGAAAGCGTGGTGGATATAAGATCACTAAAGGTTGTGTAGAAGATACTGTTGATAACTACATGAAGCCTGGAATGAGAGATGATGAAGATCGTAAATACTACGACATCGAGAGCGAAGATAAAATCAGTAGCCGTCAGTGTAATGTATACAAGATTGATGCAGATAAGTTTGAAGGGCGTTTCTACCCTGATACTAGCCTAATCGAAGGTTATGCTCATCCTAAAGATGCTGCTGGAGTGATTAGAGGAGGATTCAGATCAGAAAACTGGCCTGACTTCTTTGAAGCTAAGCGCTACTAGGCAAAATTCAAATCATGCTTATTGGGCGTCCTTGTAAAGGGCGCCTTTTTTTTGCAGAGAAGAGGTATGAATGACGGTGTCTTGATGTCTCGATCTAAACGTCAGTAAAACAAAGAATAGTCCTAAAAGAATAAAAGCTGCTTTCATCAATGATATCCCGTCCTTGATTGATGGTGATGGCCTTTGCTCTATTTTTAAAAACCTTACACAAAGTGGCAAGTAATTAATTTTCGGTAGATCGTTTCTGTGAAAGAAAATTTCTTAAAGTAGGAAGATCATCAAATTTTGGAAGATCCGATTTGAGTTCATAATTTCCCTGAAGAAGATAGGTTTCAAGTTGTAAATCCTTGAGGTAATCAGAGTCTTTATCTCCCACCATAGCACAACGACTGAGGTCAAGGTCGTGATCAGCTGCCGCCCATAGGGCCATTCCCGCATGAGGTTTTCGCAAATAAGAATCGCGATGGTACTGCTTGACCTCTCCTTTGGGGTGGTAGGGACAGTAATACCAATCATTGATGCGTGCTTCACTCTTTTCCAAATCTTCGGCCATCCAGTCGTGAAGGACTTTAACATCTTCCTCTTTATAATAGCCGCGCCCAACCCCAGATTGATTGGTCAGCACAATGACGTAATCGTAGCGCGTCTGAAGAAACTGAATAAAGTCCACGATGCCTGAGACAAATTCCACATCTTCTACTTTATAAACATAGGCCTGGTCAGTATTGACGATGCCATCGCGATCGAGAAAGAAAGCGCTTTTGGTCCCTTTTATCGTGAGGGGTAATCGCGCTTGGACCTTTTGGGGCTCTTCCTCATTTGGGGAGTAAACTAGGGGTTGAGGAATTTTAGTATCGTTTTTAAAGTCATACTCGAAGGCCTGAGTAACTGTGTTTTGGCAGCGTTTTAACCAATATTTCAAATCCCACTGGAGATTAATTTTAAACCCTTCTCCAATCCACAGAGATCCCGTTATTGAGGAATTATCTGAAAGAAGTTTTTGCAGGGACTCTAAGAGCTTTTCTTTATTTACATGAGCATTTGCATGTATGGTGAGTTGATTAATTTTTATTGAATATGAGTAGGTCATAAATTCCCCAGTATCTATGTTCCTATTTAAACAAAGGAGGAGCGTATTTCCTACCCCTTTTTGTGAGACTTAACCGAACAGTTAACTTTTAGTCCACTAACGATGAAAGTATTCATGGGTTTTACTCGGATTTGTAGGTTTTTTAGACCGAGATCAATTTCAAAGCTACTAATGCCTTCTTTAAGCTCAGGCCAATTGAGATCGATTAACGAATGATAGAAATATTCACGATTAAAGTATTCGAAGTGATCAACTAAATATCGTTGATCTTTATTTGATTTGTGAAAGCAGGTGAGCTGTGAGATTTCAACAGAACCTAGCACAACTAAAGGCAGCAGGCATTGAGAGAATTTCTCCTTATCTTCATTCCACAGTAATCCAAGGGCATCGTAGAGTTTGCGGATGATACGCTGATAGTGAGCATGAAGTTGAGGTTTTAAATCTTCGGGCAACTGTCCTGGCAAGACGGGATGCCCTGCAAGTTGCCATTGCTCATCAAATTGAGACTTACTACTAGACATTGAATGTTCTTCAAAAATCAAATCGGCCCATTGATAACAGGCATCTCTCATTTCACCAAAACTGTGGTCTAAGTAATCATTCAAATCACTCTGTAAAGATGAGGCCTGAGGGAAAGCGCAAAAATACTTCTCTATAAAGGAGCGAATCCCCCCTGACTTGGTATTGACGAAGGCACCGGCCTTACAAAGCTTAAGGCTTAGTCCTTTGGAGTTGCCCTGCTCATTGACAAAGACTAAGTCCGATTCTTTAAGGTCTCCCCCTTCATTAAAGCTGGAGGCCCACTTACCCATGAGGTGGGTGTGAATAGGAGTAAAGCCAGTGAAGAAATCACTCTCTTCTCTTAAGAAGGTCATGGCCTGGTGGGATAATTTAGGTAATTGTAAATAGAGTTCGCGATCATGTTCGAGCAAATAGCTTTGATAGCGGTTAAAGTCTTGATGAACCTTTCCTCCATCTAAAGACGCAAAGTGATTGAGAAATTCTCCTTCGTGGCCAAAGGAGCGCGCCATCGAGGAGCCCAGCAGGAATTCAAAAATATTCCCCTTCAACTCATTGAGTAGCGCCTCTTTCTGGGCACTTCCTTCTAATGTCGACCAGTCTTTCAAAGCTATCCTTATATTTAGTATTATTTAGACTTATTAAGTCTTGGCAAAGCTCGATTACCTGTTTAGACTAACTCAAATTATAAAATATGAGAATAACTGATTAATGAAGATCAGTACTTCTCGCCTCGGATTTAGAACGGGTAAAAAGAAGGACTAGGAAGTTACATGCAGAACTTTCCCTCTGTGCTAGAGTCTATTAAAGATCTGGACAAGGTTCAGATTGATGGCCTCCTCAGTTTAGCGAGAAAATTCAAAGGATTCTCTCACGACTGGCAAGGGCTTCCTATTCCGTTCATTAAACGTCCCATCATCGCCACTAGTTTCCTCGAAAATTCCACACGAACCAAGCACTCTTTTGCTATTGCGATCAAGAATCTCGGTTCCACTTATATTGACTTCAACGGCGACACTTCTAGCCTTAAGAAAGGGGAAAGCCTAGAGGAGACTCTACGCACCCTCCACTCTCAAGGGGTCGATCTGTGTATTATCAGAACCAGTATCAGCCGTGAGTTTGAAAAATTTAAAGAACATCCTCCCATTAAAATTATCAATGGCGGAGATGGCACACATCAACACCCTACTCAGGCCCTTTTGGATCTCTTCACCATGAGAGAAATTGGTCTTGATCTCGAAGGGAAAACGATTTCTATTATTGGAGATAATATCCACTCACGTGTGGGCCATAGTCTTATTGATCTTCTTCCCCTCTATGGTGTGAAGGTTATTCTGTGTGGCCCTAAAGAGTGTCTCCCTGATGCTACAGAGTTGGATAACTCTAGTGTTGAGCTGTGCTATGATGCAGATGAGGCCATTGCCAAGAGTGATCTGCTCTATTTGCTGAGAATTCAAAAAGAGCGTCACCAAGGGGAAACAACTGCTTACTACGAAACTTATCCAGAAAAATTTGGGGTTAGTGTTGAGCGATTAAAAAAACACAATAAGGTGATACCCGTCTTTCACCCTGGCCCGGCCAATGTGGGCGTAGAAATTTCGAAAGACCTTATGGAATCACCCTACTACTTTGGTTATGAACAAGTTCACAACAGCATCTTTATGAGGATGGCCATTATTCAGGCCGTGCTGCAAAATGCTGATAAAAATTTAGGGATTCAATTTGCGGGAAGAACAATTACGGACCTCGTTTAATTCTTATTTTTCAATTATGAGTTTTCCTAAACTCATTGTTTCTATTTTTTCTAAAAACTATCCAACACTCAGAAGATATAACAGAACTTATCAAAGAACATATCAAAGAACATATCAAGACTACGGGGTAATTCATGTCCACAGCATTTAATAAGTCCATCAAGAAAACAAGGGTCTACCTTCACTTTGAAAATGGAAAATCATTTCCTGCCTGGTGTAACCTTCCTGTTGATCACTCAGCACTACAGAAAGGAATTTGGGGCGAGGCCGCCTTCACAACGGGAATGAGTGGTTATCAAGAAACGATGACTGATCCCTCATTTCTTGGACAGCATATTATT
>JBFHGF010000124.1:0-8543 GCA_041583335.1 Bacteriovoracaceae bacterium | reverse complement strand
CTTCAATAATATCTTCAGGACGAGTCATGGCCGTTAACATGAGAATGGGAAGCTCTTTGGTCTTCTTAAACATTCTTAAGAATTTACAAATCTCTGAGCCGGAAGTTCCGGGGAGCATACGATCGAGAATAAAGAGATCAACTTCATCATTTTGGCCTTGAATATACTCTAGGGCCTCAGAGCCATCAGCGATAACTTTAACTTCGTGACCTTTATTTTGCAGTTGAACAGTGAGAATATCGGAAATGTCCTTCTCGTCTTCTACTATTAAAATTCTTGCACCCATAAACTAATACCTTACATAAGTTTGTATTTAAAAATCTTGGAATAGATACCATATCTTTCAAGAATAGAGGCCCTAAAAGCCTTGATTCTCTTAAGATTTTTAAAATCTTAACTAAGCCGTAATCAACTTTGGATAATTTCTCCATATTTACAATCTGCGTTAGTCTATCTGTTAAGGGCCATTTTGTTTTGATACGCCGCGTGTCTTATGGAGATGAAAAAAAACACAATAACTCCTATAATGGGGGAACTAATTTCAACGAGGATTCTCATGGTCTTAAATCGTATTAAGTTCGCACTCTTATTTTTCCTTCTTTCCTGTTCGGCCCCTCAGCTTAAGTATCGTACGGTACCTTTGGCGCCAGGGGAGAGCTTCTCTGATCACGCCTTTGAGGGAAAAGATTATGTTATTTCCTCCCAAGGAACCTACTCCACAAAGGCGGGAGCTAAAATGTATGAGCTCGGTGGTAATGCCATCGATGCGGCTGCGGCCGTGAGCTTTTGTATATCCGTAGAGCGGCCTCAATCGACGGGTATTGGTGGAGGAGGATTTTTAGTTTTTAAATCCCCCGATATGAAAACTCCTGTGACCTTTGATTTTAGAGAAAAGGCACCACTGCTGGCCGACTCTAAAATGTTTCTCGATAAAAAAGGTAAGGAGATCGAAGGAAAGTCATTAAATGGTGTCTTTGCCGGAGGTGTCCCCGGCCTGGTGGCCGGAATTGTTGAGATTCATCAAAAATTTGGAAAGCTTCCTTTGGCGACAGTTATGCAGCCAGCGATTGAACTGGCTGAGCAGGGATTTCAAATTTATCCCGGACTTGCCATGGCCTTAAAAATTCGAGAGCAGGTATTAAGGCAATTTCCTGCCACTGTTAAAATTTTCTTCAATAAAGAAGGACAGCTTCTGGGCGAGGGAGAGTTGCTGGTTCAGAGTGATTTAGCTAAGACTTTAAAGACCATCGCGAAGAAAGGGAGAGATGGCTTTTATAAAGGTTGGGTGGCCGACGCTATTGTAGCTGAAGAGAGAAGAAGAGGTGGATATATCCGCTACAATGATTTGAATCGTTATAATGTAGTAGAGAGAACTCCCGTTACCGGAACTTATAAAGATTACGAAATTTATTCGATGGGTCCTCCGAGTTCTGGAGGAATTCATGTCATTCAAATTCTTAATATTTTAGAGCCGCTCAATATTGGACACTATGGTGTTCAAGGGGCCAAGGCCATTCACTATACTGCTTCGGCCATGCAACAGGCCTTTGCCGATCGTGCCCGTTACTTGGGAGATATGGATTTTGTGCGTGTTCCTCTTAGAGAGCTAACATCAAAAGAATATGCGAAGACAATTCGTGAAAAGATTCCTTCTGATCGTGCCCTGACAAAAGATGAGGTATTACCAGGAAAATTTGATGGCCATGAATCCACGGAAACAACTCACTTCTCCATTATGGATAAAGAAGGAAATATGGTGGCCTCTACTCAGACCATTAATGGCTTTATGGGCTCTGGTCTAGTCATTCCTGGAACGGGAATTATCCTCAATAATGAGATGGATGATTTTGCCACAAAAGTTGGGGCCAAGAATCTCTTTGGCGCCGTAGGGGGCAAGAATAATTTAGTCGAGTCGGAAAAAAGACCATTATCAAGTATGTCGCCCACATTAGTTCTCAAAAAGGGGAAACCAGTATTGGCGGTAGGGACGCCCTCTGGAACTCGAATCCTTACTTGTGTGGCCCAGACCATTTTAAACTATATAGAACATGGGGAGCCGCTCTTAAACGCTGTTTCGGCCATTCGTTACCATCAGCAATGGTATCCTGATGAGTTAAGAGTGGGGACTTATGGCCTTAAGAAAGAAGAGGAAGATGAGTTAAGGAAAATGGGTCATACCATCAACCACAAGAACTTAGGATGTCGTATTCAGGCCATCGCAATGGAAGAAGGGCAAATCATTGGAGTATCCGACCCCAGAGGGAGAGGATTGGCCTTTGGGAAATAGTATTCCCCCTGTATAATGGTTTTATGACAAAGAGACCTCCGTTTCCCGGAAAAATCTGTAGGAAACCCTTTGAATATTTTGAAATAGGAACTCCCCAACATGGGCGAGTTCCTTGTTATGCCTGTTGTCCGGAAATCCTTCCCAACGTCACGGGAGACTTGGCCAAAGATTCTCTCGATGAGATTTGGAACTCTGAAGAGTTTCAAAAAGTGAGGGCCTCCATTTTGGATGGAAGTTACCTTTATTGTAAGACTGATCTTTGTCCCGAAATTCAGAGCGATAATCTTCTTGATATCGGAGTGATTGAAGATCCCTCGATTTTGGATGCTTATTTCAAAGGGGAGCTTAATCTTAAGAGTCGTCCAAAAGAAATTAACCTCTCCTATGACCAAACCTGTAATCTGGCATGCCCAAGCTGTCGTAGTGACTTTATAACTACCGCCACGCAGGAGCAGAAGAAAATTATGGAGAAGATTACCGATGATCTCCTTCATCGCGATCTTTCTCATACTAAAGTGATTGCCTGCTCGTCGGGAGACCCCTTTGTGGGGGAATATTTTCGCAAGTTTCTCTTTGAACTGGAAGGAGAAAAGCACCCTGGGCTTCAAATCCAAATCATGACTAATGGAGTGCTCTTTAATCGTCAGGCCTGGGAGAAGATGCATAAGATCCACAGGCAAGTTGCTATGGTTTGTATTTCTATTGATGCGGCCACAGAAGAAACTTATAGGGTGACCCGAAAAGGCGGCAATTGGAAACTTCTTATGGAGAATCTTGAGTTCTTGGCCGGACTACGCTTAAGGGGAGAGATCCCTTTTCTTCGTTTGGATTTTGTGGTCCAAGACCATAACTATCGCGAGATTCCTGACTTTGTGAAGCTGGGCGAGCGTCTTGGTGTTGATCAGGTTTTCTTTCAGAAAATTGCAAACTGGGGCACCTTTACGCCAGAAGAGTATAAGGCCCGTTGTATTTATGATGAATCCCATCCCGAATTTGAAGCCTTTCATAAGATCATCACTTCCCATGAATTGAAAAAAGAAATCGTCAATCCTGGCAACTTCGGTCATTGGATTGGACCCGTACATAAAGAACATGGTTTCAATTTAAAGAATGCCATTATTCATACTTTGAGAAAGCGTTATCGCATCTGGAAGGCGGGAATTAAGGATAAGTAGATATTAAAAAGCCCACTTTAGAGTGGGCTTTTTAATTAGTTCAATGTTGTGGTGACATATAGTCTAAAGATCTTATCTCTGGAACGACGGATGGTACATTGGCCATCATTCTTTCTTTCAATGAGAAAATCATAGTAGTCGGGAAGAGTGTCAGCAATTTCAAGAATGCTCTTTCCTTCGTGATCACCAAAGTCGATAAAGACTTGGTCCTCTTCAATGATTCCAGTTATAGGACTTACTTCTACAGGTTGCGCCATGATTTCCCTCCTTAGAATTTCTGATGGCCATATAAAAAATAACTTTTGAATTATTCGCACGAGTTAAGATCTTTCCCTAATCATAACTCTGTGAAAATTGTTGCAAGCGGGAAACGTTTTGAAAAGAAAAAATCAAAATTAAAATAAAAATATTGTCGGTGGAATCCAGTCGGGATTTAGTTGAAATGCTTGAACTAACGATCAATAAAGAAGTTCTTGAAGTAACTAACAATAAGTCGGAACTCCTGAGGATATTGGTCGGCAATAAGGATTTTGATTAAATCTAAAGCTTCAAATATTTTAGTCGGTTTACGAAAAGGTCTTCCCGTAATCATGGCCGAGAGCACATCCATAACGGTGACAAGCATGGTCTCAAAGCCAGCAATGAGTTCACCTTCTTTTTGCTTATCTTTCAAATTGAGCTGTAGTTTATTCGTCAGAAGACTAAAGGTATGGTGGTGTTCGATAATGCTGAGATGGTTGGGAGAGAGGGGAAGACGCCCTTTTAAGATTTGAACCGAGTTGGCCGCATGAGAGCTGAGAACTTCCTTTTCCTTCTCTGATAAATCATCTTGATCATATTTTTCTGCGGGAATGGCCGACATTCCAATATCTTTAAAGTAAGAGGTGATAAAAAGGTTTTCAATTTCTTGATCACTATAGAGCTGTGAATATTTCATAAGCCCTAGTAGAAAAACCGAGGCAATGAGAGGCTGAGCTAAAACAAAGTGGTGCTTTTGTTTAATGAATTCAATTTGCAAAGGAACCAGAAGGTCAATCTTGTTCATGAGAAAATAAGAAAGGTTCTTGGCACACTGATGCTGAAGTTTGAGAATCGAATCATCGGTAGGGTTTTGGTAAAGGTATCCCATATTGATGGTCAAAAGATTCATCTGGGCCTTTCCCTTTTCTAGGGGATTACCTAAAGAAAGAGAGCGGGTAACTTGCAGTAAACTTTTTTGAACTGTATTGATAATTAAAGGGCGCTCTTCCCTTTTTACAAAGAGGTAGATTTGTCCCTTGGAGATAAGTTCTCGCAATAGATTCTTGTTGGTAAAGACACCTCTTCTTAGGGCACGATAAAAAAGTCCATCTTTTAACCCATAGATGTCACAAGGGGCGGTTGAAAGAAAGAGGAGTTCTCTAATACTAATCGGGATAACCTGATAGGTTAGGCGATTAAGTAGGAGTGAGACGCATGGACTTGTAACTTGTGGCATATTCCTAGTTTATTCAAATATTGGATTTTATTCTAATATTTTGTAATCAGGCAGAAATTAACAAGTTGGACACCTGTTTAAAAAGTGGACAGTTCTGGTCTCTTTAGAATGTGTAATTAGTGGTTTATAGGGTAAAGAAATGGCCTCATTCTTGTATCTTCAGAAGTATGTTGAGTTTAAAAAAATGGAAGACCTGCTTTTCCGTACTTTTTCTATTGAGTTCGATTATCACAGTGGAGGCATCCACTATCTTGGCCAAGTCTAAATTCTCAGAGCTTTCTCAAGAAAAGAGAGTTCTGGCCCTATTGATGGAGGGAGAGAAACAACTCAAATGGCGTATTGATATTCAAAAGCTCTTTGAGGAGATGAAGAAGTATTCAGATCGGGAAGAAGGTGAGATCTCTGCACGTCAATTGGATAGCCTAAGAAGTTCCATACAGTTATTTACGCAGACAATTGTTCCTTCACTAGATAAATATCGTGGGACTCAAATCGACTTCTTAGACCCCGATAATATTATTGTTGTTGATAGTAATAAAGAAAGTCTTGTGAACTTTAAGTTTTCAAGACTAATGGGACCCAAGGGATTAAGGGCAAGTCGTAATCGAATAAGGCAATATCGAAAAATAGTAACAAAAGTGATGATTAATCCATATGACATTAAGGGGGAGGAGCTTCTTAACGACCTCCTCTTTCAAGTAAGTGCCCGTATCTTGAGTTTAGAGAATATTTCTCTTGGACTTATTCCTTTTATTGAGCATGAGCGTTTTCGCTATGTTTTGATTAACGACTTAAAGGACTCTGATTCTTCCATGGTGGAAGATGTATGGCATAATTATATTAATACTCTTTTTAAGAGTGATACACTTCAGGATTTGATTCAGATCATAGATAAGAATCGAGCACTATTAGAAGAGAAGAATTCTTTTAATGGATCACTTTTTACCCTTCTTGATACATCTCGTACTTCAGCTTTTGTACGCGAGAAAGTAGAGGGGTTCACTTTCTTCAAAGATATGATGGCCACCATGAAATTTATGGCCGCTCGTCGTTGGGATGCCTTTAAAAATATTGGCGTGCAAAGCCTCTATCTTGCTTCCAAAGCATTTGGAAATACAGTGGGACTGGTTCAGAGCCGTAAAGGTTTACTCTATACAATGAGTAAGAAAGAAGAAAATGAAATTGCCAAGCAAATGAGGCCACTGGATGTTATATTCGAGAAAACTCCTTTTCGTTTAACGGATATGTTTATTCCGGGTCACTATGGGCATAATGCCATTTGGTCGGGAACAGAAGAAGAACTGAAGGCCATTGGAGTCTGGGATGAGCTTCCTGGGATCTTTATGAATGCAGTTGAAAACTATGGTTATCAAGGAACTTCCTTTCAAGCAGATATCAGAAATGGTGCACGTATTATAGAGGCGCTCCGTCCAGGGGTACAAATCAACTCATTGAGGCACTTTCTCGATATCGATGACTTTGCCGTTATGCGCGCACAGGAGTGTGATGAGTGGCAAGAGGAAAAATCATTTTGTTTAAGTCCTAAAATAAAAAGAGAATACCTCATTAAGGCATTCTCTCAAATTGGTAAGGACTATGACTTTGCCTTTGATGTTAATACAGAGGATACTATTGTTTGTTCCGAACTTCTCTATAGAACGTATCTGGATATTGACTTCGAAACCACATATACGGTGGGAAGCTATAATATCAGTCCCGATCAAGTGGCCTATCAAGGTGATGAAGAGGGAGATATTTTTACTCCTGTCATTCTCTATCATGATGGGAAGAAAATTAACGATAACCTTAGGGAATACTTCTATAATCTCCTCCATTCAGAAGAGATTGAGGCGTTAAAGAATGTACTTACTAAAGACCCACAGTGGTCCAATAAGTAAGAACTGAAGGTCGGTAAAGAAGCTAGGTTTCTTTCCTTCTATTTTATGTCCAATGAATTGACCGATCCAGGCCGTGATGAAAATACCAAGACTTATGTAAAGTAAGTAGCTTGTCTTTTCTAATTGGATAATCAAGAGAAATTGGATGATGACGTTGGCCAACATAAAGAGGGCCGCTTTTATACTAAGAGTCGTGTAAAAACTCATCCCCGCTAATGCGGCGATCGTGGCCCTGTTAAGAAAGGGGATAGAGTGGAAGAATTCTGGAGTGGGAATCGACCAAAGCATGCCAAAGAGGCTAAACATGATAAGCGGAACACAAATATGATGTATCTTCTTGTTGGTTGGATTTTGGTGGTCTTTTGAATATTCAGATAACCATTCCTCTAGTGATCTCATAATTGTCTCCACTCTCTCGTTACGACTTATATTATATCTTAAGAGGGGTCCTCTAAAACTTCGTCTATAAGTGATTCAAGGTTATCAAAGTGAGGTTTGTTAATAAAGCCGCGAGCACCATATTTTAGAGACTCTATCATGAGGGTCTCATTTCCATGTCCTGTGAAGAATACAAATGGACTTTCAATACCTAGTGAGCGTGCTTTTCTAATGACTCCAATACCATCAAGTCTTGGCATATTGAGATCGCAAATGATCAGGTCATAGGTTTGACCATTAAGCTTTTCAATACCTTCAATACCGTCATTTGCGGTATCAATTTGAAGACCTTTCTTCGAAAGGAGCATACTTATAAGTTTGAGTAGCTTTTGTTCATCATCGATAACCAAAATAGATTTAGTCATACCTACCTCTAAAAATTAACTTGCCTTGTCCATATTATAAGACGGACCGACGTGTCCTTCAACTTCTTCTAATGATTTATAGACTCTTTCTTTAATAGCGGAGAAGTTTTGAAAAGATTCATTGGGGTTATCCATACAGTGGTTGATGAAAACTCGTATATAGGATTCGATCATTCCGTGGAGACCCATCAAACGTGCCTTGTAGGCCCTCTCTTTATTGGGACCTACTTTTTTGAGGTGATCGGGAAGCACGACTAAGGTAAGCTCTTCCGGGCAGGATACATGTATCCAGGTGTAGGGAGGAATATCACCATCATAGAAAAATTCAATATAATCTTCATTGAGGCTATCTAAGATAAGACTTTGCTCAAACCAAAAAATTCGGTCTGGAGATTCCACTTTTACAAAGTGGGGTGAACTCAAACTCAATGGAGAATCATACCAGTCATTATATTTTTGTATAATACGTAGAAGCACTTCTCGAGATAAGAGCTGTTGAAAGGCCATAAGTTTCTCGTAGTGGAAAGTTTGCTTCAGTGCCAGCGAATGAGAAGGAGAGTTGAGGATAATGATAATGGGCTCATAGAAGTCCTGCTTATTGATAAGATCAATAAGAAGGGGGATCTCTTCATATTTAAACCCATTTTGATTGAGGCACTTTTTGCAATTATCTTTGGGATCTTCAACATTTAGAAAAATAAGATCAGGAAGTTCTTTTATAAGAAGTTCTTCATTATCTTTATAGTTACAAAACCAATGGACTTCACTACAAGACTCTAGGTTGAGAAGTTTACTGATTCGCTTCATTTGATGGTTGGGACCAAAGGCAGCAATAGCATTGATCTTATGTATAAAGTTTTGACCATGGGTTTTTAGGATTTGTTCAAAATGGCGCTTCGATAT
>JBFHGF010000123.1:0-8573 GCA_041583335.1 Bacteriovoracaceae bacterium | reverse complement strand
TGCCCAATATTTTGACTTCGGTAGTAGTGAATACGTCAACTTAGTGGACAGTTTGGTAGGGAATTACTGTAGTGAAAATCTAACGACCATAAGCTTAAAACAGCTTAAGCAAAATATGTTAGCAAGGTTTTCTACTCAAAGAGGAGTTTCTCTGCCCACTGTAGAAAATGATCCCTTTTTTCCAAAGAAACTTAACCGTATTAATTCGGGACCCGAGGCCAGAAAGCAGGAGTTTGCTTGGACCTTGGAATTATTTAAGTCTTCGTGTTCGTGGGCCAATGAAGTAGATAATGCCCGTCTATTAGTGCCTTTAGCAAGAAATCCTATTATTGCAGCGGCAGTTATTCGAGAACTTTCAGGACTTGGATTATCTTGGGATAATAAGTTAGAAAAAATAGTAAAAATTCCAGTAGAGGACTCTCTTCAGGTATCATGTCGTAATATGATTTGTCGTCGCAATGACAAAGTGACATTCCTCCAGCAAATTCCACACACCGTAGGAAGCAATAGTATTGAAGACGATTTTGAAAGGCTCTACTGTAACGAGTTTCGTGACCTCGATTACAAAGTTAAGAATCAAGAGCCAAAGATTGAGAAGCATATTAAGCAGCTTACTTTTGATGATCAGTTTCTACTATCAGGCCAGCTTGTGGCCTTAATCAGTGGCTATCCTGATTTCTTAGTCCAGGCCGAGAAGTATTCTGATCTGATGCGCTTTATGCGCGCACCGATGGATAAGAGTTGGGATGAGTGGGCGAATGAACAAAACGGAAATTACACCAAGGTCATGACCTACGAGGAGAGTTTGACGCTAGATCTTGTCGATCCCGAACTCTACTTCATGAAGAATAAATCAGAATTTCGCGTTGAACTCGATATCAATCAAGGAGAGTTTGATCGTGCGATTAATATTATGGGCAAGCTCAGAGTAAAGCTGAACCTCAAATTATCAAAGAAGTTCCTCAGTTGGGTACGTTCTTCGTGGAAGAAAATCGATGAAAAAGTTGAGCCTAAAAAGGCCGAGCGCATCCGTATCCCTTTTAGAGCACGTCTCAATGAAAAGTTATCAGAACTTAAGGATAAATTTCCTGTTGTGCCGTGGAATGAAAATCTGACCGAATTAGTAGTGTCCGAGCTAACTCGTCAAGTGGCCGCCTATGAAGGGGATTTCTTCAATGAATCTAATACTGGCTTTATCGATGCCCCCATTTATATCAACTTCTCTCCCTATGCCCTCAGGCATATGCGATACCGCTATTTGATTAAGAAGAATGAGAGTGGAGAAGAAAGTGACCTGACCAAATTAAGAAATTTAAGTTTAAGTTTTTAACGAGATCTACAGATAAGACACTAAACGAATTTTGAAGGAGTTTGTTAATGAGTTCAAATACTGCAAAGAAGCTAGACTATTCTCAGGAAGAATATACATATCTCGACTCTGTTGTTAAGGCGATTAAACGCTCTCAGGCCGTGATCGAGTTTTCTGTCGATGGAATTATAAGAGATGCCAATGAAAATTTTCTCAGTGCTCTCGGGTATACACTTGATGAAATTATTGGCAAACACCATAGTATATTTTGTGAACCTGAATATGTTAATTCAATTGCCTATCGTCAATTTTGGCAAAAGCTAGGTAATGGAGAATTTGATTCAGGTGAATATAAGAGGATTACCAAAGAGGGCAAAGATATTTGGATTCTTGCCTCTTATAATCCTATTATTGATACCCACGGAAAAATTTCTGGTGTGGTTAAGTTCGCTCAAGATATCAGTGCCCAAAAGTTGAAGGATGCTGAATTAGAAGCCCTTTCCAAAACTCAAGCGGTTATTAACTTCCAAACAGATGGAACAATTATTGATGCCAATGAAAATTTCTTCAAGGCCACAGGATATACTCGTGAAGAAATTGTAGGAAAGCACCACAAAATCTTTTGCTCTTCTGAATATGTGAAAACGGCGAAATATCACGAGTTTTGGCATAATTTGGCCAATGGAGAATTTCAAAGTGGAGAGTTCCAAAGGTTTAGAAAAGATGGAGAGGAACTGTGGTTAAGTGCCGCCTATAATCCTGTTTTTGACCTCAATGGAAATGTTTTCAAAGTGGTTAAGTACGCCACAGATATTACTAAGCAAAAACAAGATTCAATTAAGGTGATTGATACCCTTACGGAAACGGCCAGTCAGCTTAGTGCCGCTACGGAGGAGTTTGGTGCTACGGCAAGTACGCTTCTAACAAGTGCCCAACGTACATCTGAAGAGGCGGTAAATGCAACGGCCGCTACAGAGCAAGTTAATTCAGGAATTCAAACCGTGGCCGCCAGTGCAGATGAAATGACCAGCACCATTAGAGAGATCGCCACCAATACCAATGGCAGTTCCAAAATGGCCCAAGACTGTCAGGTCGAAGCGAGAAACGCTTCTGAAGTAATGGATAGCCTCAATCAAAGTAGTGAAGAGATTGGAACGATCACAAAAGTGATCAGCTCCATTGCCCAACAAACCAATTTATTGGCCCTTAATGCCACGATTGAAGCGGCCAGAGCTGGTGAAGCGGGAAAAGGTTTTGCGGTTGTGGCCAATGAAGTGAAAGAGCTCGCCAAGCAATCAGCGGTTGCTGCTGAAGAGATTACCAATAAAATTATGGCCATTCAGGAGACTTCTGGTCAGTCAGTGAGCGCGGTTAAGAATATCAGCGCGACGATTGATGAAATTTCAGGCTCCTTTAATACTGTTGCGGCCTCTGTTGAAGAGCAGTCGGCGACCACCAATGAAGTTTCACGCATTATCTCTGAGTCAGGTTCTGCGGTGGAGCAAATCTCTGAGGTTATTCGTAAAGTTTCCTCTAATGCCCAAGAGAGTTCTTCTGGCGCAGAGCAGGTTCAAACTGCGGCCAAGGAGCTTAATGTTTTGGCCGAGAAGCTTAATAATTTAGTGACTGAGTTGAAAAAATAGAGATTTAACTGTCATAATTGTGTGAATTTAATAAAGCCACCTTTGATTGGTCTATTAGGCCGTGATAAGGTGGTTTTTTTATTGGATGGGCCTATGGCAGATGAAAAATCGAAAATCATTAAGAATGTAGAAGTTGTCGATCTCGAACCTACCCCGAAGGGTAAGGAGGAGGACTCAACTCGCTATACAGATATTGAATTAGAAGATCCCGAGCTTGCTGCAGAAGACCTGCTGCCCGCTCTCTACGTGTCTGGAGACTTGGTTCCCACCAAGAATTACTCCGATGATCCTTTAAGTAATTACCTCAATCAAATTGGCCAATATCCACTCCTCACCGAAGAACAGGAAAAGGCGCTGACCAAGGCCTTGGCCGAGACAGGCTCAGTGGATGCTGCCAAGAAGCTGGTGATGGGTAACCTGCGTTTGGTAGTTAAGATTGCCATGGAATACCGTACCGCTTGGCAAAATACCATGGATCTTATCCAAGAGGGCAATATTGGACTGATGAAGGCCGTCAGTAAGTATGATGCCCAAAAGGGAGCAAAACTCTCTTATTATGCCTCTTGGTGGATTCGCTCTTATATCCTTAAATATATCCTCGACAACTTTCGCCTCGTTAAAATTGGCACGACCAATGATCAAAAGAAGCTCTTCTTCAATTTAATGAAGGAGAAGGCGAGGCTTGAGGCCCAGGGCATTACTCCTGATAGCAAGACCCTTTCGGAAAATTTAGGTGTGAGTGAAAAGGCCGTGATTACCATGGATGCCAGGCTCGATCCCCAAAGTGGTGGAGAGATCAGTATCGACACCCCTGTGGGTGAGGGAGAGAAAGGGACCTTTGCCCAATTTCTCGAAGATAGTGCTGATGGCCCTGAAGATATCGTCAGCGCTCAACAGTCCATGGAGATCTTACAAGAGCATCTACAGGAATTCATCCAAGATTTGAAAGAAAGGGATAGAGATATCTTTAAAAAACGATTACTTAGCGAGGTTCCTCCCTCATTGCAAAGCATTGCAGATGAGTATGGAGTAAGCCGTGAACGTATCCGTCAGATTGAAGAAAGGTTAATGTCTCAATTAAAGGTTTACATGGGGGATCATTTACGTTAAATTCCCGAAATCGTTTTAAAACGTTTAATATTATCGCCCTGCGATCGGTTAGCGCTGATGCAAGGGTCTGTGTAGGAGAAATTATGATTACTGTTGAAAGAACTGCAGAACTAGTAAAAACTTTTGGTGCCAAGTACGGATCAAGCGAAAAAGATACTGGTTGTTCAGCTGTACAAGTTGCGATTCTTACCGAAAGAATCAATAACCTTAAAGGTCACTTTGCTGCTAATAAGCATGATTACCACTCAAACCGTGGTCTTCTTAAGATGATTGGTCGTCGTCGTTCACTTCTTAAATATGTTAAGACAGGAAGCGAAGAGACTTACAAGTCACTTATTAAGGATCTTGGACTTAGAAAGTAATCCAAATCAAAATAATAAAAATAATAAAGAAGGCCTCCAGTCGGAGGCTTTTTTTTTTTCTTAATTTTTGCTCAGGTCATCCATCGCACTACTGACAAAGCGACCCGCTAGAGGGAAGTGCTTTTGGTAGTCGACCTCAAAGGATGTCACCAATCGATCACACTGCTGTTGATTATGCTCAAGCAATTCTAGGTAGCTCTTTACTTGTTCTTTGCAACTACCTTGACAGAAGTTTTGCTTATCTAGGGAAGCAAGAATTTTGGAGAGTTTTTGGCCACTGGTTTTAAAAAACTTTCTAATAATTTGATTTTCTACATTCTCTAAAAGAAGCATCTCCGCTTGGTTCTTGGAGAGACTCTTGAGAAATTCTTCTGGTTGAGCACTCGCCAGGGCATCTGGTTTTTGAATAGGGAAATTATTCCAGATGGTTCTGATATTTCCCCCCTTTAATAGCGAGTTTTGGGCCTGAAGAGTCACCTCTGAAATACGAAGGGCACTATCAATCAAAATTTGTTCTTTTAAATTTTCGTTGTAGGAGGTCATGGCCTCTTGGGTGCGTTGCTCTTTTTCTTTGAAGGCGATAAGCGCACCGACGGCCACCATCAAGATATTTCCCGTAACTGTCATCGGAGCTCTTTCATTGATGATTCTATAGGCCTGTTCGAAACATTGGTAATTATTTTCCCCTTTACATAGGAGATCATGACTCAACTTGGCCTTAATCTCGAAGGCCTTTACCGACTCATCTGCGACCATTAGAGCGTATTGTCTGGTACGACTTGGCAGAAGATTATAGGCGATTTCTAGTATTTTTTGTCCCACTGGATTTCTGGTGAATATAGAGAGGTGAGGCATGTAATTTCCATAACGGTAGCTATATTGTTCCATGCCCAGGGAGTTATTATAGGCGTTGGAACTGGTATAGATAAGAGCGAGAATGATGAAGCTCTTGGTAAAGAGTTCTTTAAACTTTAATGAAAAACTTCTGTTTCTCAATTTGGATTCGAGTGCCCAATAGTTGAGTACTGTGAAAGACAGGGCCGCTGCGACTAGGTAAGCGACCAAGAGGTGGTACTTTCCATAACTAAGAGTGGGTAAGAGTGCACATACAATTAGTCCCACGAAGAGGGAGATAGGAGCGGCAATGGAGAAGAGTATTTTCTTTATCATAGGCCTATTATCGGAGAGGCCTGGGCTTAAACCAAATGGAAATTTAATTTTTCAGTAATTACAGGGGATTAACCTTGAGTGAGGATAATTTATTGTTGAACAAAAAGTGGTCGGCCCAGAATAAAAATTTCAACAATGCCTATTGGTGGATAAAGTTTTTCTATAATGCTTCTATGAAGAAACTCTCTTTTGGACTGATCCTCTCATTCTCTTATATTTTGTCGTCTCAGGCCGGGATGTGGAATTCTACCATTCACTCTGAAGAGGACTCCTATTACCAACTAGCTAGGCAGGTTAATTGTGATGATTCTCATTGTGAAAAAAAGGAAACCAAGTTCTTCGTATGGAATATTTTTAAAGGGGATAAGAAAAAATTCTCTAAAGAGTGGGAGAAATTACAACAACAAGAACGGCCCGATGTGGTCCTCTTTCAAGAATCGATAATGAATGACGGTCCCTATCTTTGTATGGAACAAAGTGATTGTGATATGGGGATATCTTTTGAATATGAAATTGACGGTATTGCTCAATATACTGGGGTGATGATAAGTTCCTTATTACCCATGGGGACAGGGCAAACCTTACTTTCTGATTCTCGTGAGCCCGTTTTAAAGACACCCAAGAGTACTCTTATCAGTAAAGTATTTATAGAAGGGAGAGAAGTAATGGTGGTAAATACCCACGCTATCAACTTTGTTACTCTCAATGCTTTTGATATTCAGATGAAAGAAATTGAGCTAACTCTTAAAGAGTTTGAAGGTCCTATTCTATGGGCCGGTGACTTCAATACCTGGGCGATAGGTCGTCTCTATATTCTTCAAGATCTAACAAAGCGTTTAGGAATGGAAGATGTAAAATTTGAAAATGACCACTATATCAAAAGGGCCTTGGGGCTCAAACTTGATCACGTCTTTACCAGGGGAATGGAAATTAAGCGTGCGCGTGCTTTGAAGTCGGAAGGCTCCGATCACAACCCTTTAGTTTTAGATATTTCATTAATCTAAGCTTTAACTTACTAAAATAACAATACTCTTAAAAAGAGCTTCCCTTTAGAAATCTGCTCTTTAAGCCGATAGGTTCAGTGTGAAATTGAGCCGCTTTGTAAAATTACTATTTGTTCTTATTTCTTTAGTCCTAGCTCTAGGATGTTCACAACTTCATTGGGATAGAAGTACTCAGCGCCTTCCCGCTCAAAATCCTCACTTAGAAAGTGCAGACCTTCAAAGTTATTATCGTATTCAAGACCAGTTAACCGAAGGCCTATCACAAGCTCGAAAAGATGATTTTTCCATCATCAGTGACAATACGGCGAAATTCTTTTTACTCGCGATTAATAAGTCAGAGGAAGAAAAGCAGCAGATCTTTGAACAGGCAAAATTGTATTTACAGATGGAAATGCAAAAATTTATTTCCAATATTAGCTTAGAAGAGCAAGGGGGAGATGCTCTTGAATACTTCCGCTTTTCCCATCCACCAATATGGACAGTTGAAGATGAAGTTGACTTCCTGGTGGAGCAAACTCAGAAGAATGAATTGGGCCTACCACTCTTGACACCTGAAGACTTTAAGTCCATGCACAGTACTCTTCTAGACTTAATGACAACGACACACTCTTACAGTCCCAGCAATATGATGACTTTGATGACCCTAGACTACTTGGGCAATTTTGATATTGATGAGCAAGAGCTCTTTGAGAAAGCTGAGGAAGTTTACTCTAAAGAAAAAAGAAGGCTTCTCTCTCAAGTGGATCAGTTTATTGATGGTGGGCAGTTTGATTTTGGCGATAAACAAGTCAGTGGTTTTATAAAGGCCTTTCTTTCCCATTACTTTGTGGAAATGAAAGAAGGCGATTTTAAAACAATTGTCTCTGAGTTCATCAACTTAGGTCCTAACTTTAGTAAGGATGATTTGATGAATGTCCTCTTTCGCAATTGTGGCCCGGGGCTGGGGAAACTCTTACAGCAGCTAGGAAAGGAAGAGGGGATTGGTGCAGAGTTTAGGCCCATTATGGAGATGCTCGAATCCAATGGAAAGGTTGTTCCTTTTCACTTAGTTGAACGTTTAGTGGCCGCCGATGGTGGTTTTGATTTTAATTGGATCGAAGAAGAACCTTTGGGGACAGGAACGATGGCCCAAGTTCATAAGGCAAGCTTGCGTTCAACTGGAAATTCTCAAGGGGAAACAGTTGCTCTACGCTTTTTAAAACCCAATATAAAAGAACGTGTTCTCTCGGATATCGATATTCTTAAGAGCTTCCTTGTGAAGCTCGATAGTGATGATTACATTAAGGGAATGGGACTTCCCAATCTTGATAAACTGATTCAAAGTTCACGCGACTTTCTCATGATGGAATTGGATATTGAAGGCACGATTGAACGTCAAGAAATGGCCCATGAGCTCTATGGTCGCTCCATTCGTATTGATGTAGATAAGAGCGAACATATTGTTGATTTCAAGGTACCAAAAATTTATCGTGGAAAACGATTAGGTAGTCAGCTTCACGTTCAAGAGTTTGTGGTCTTTGGTGACAAGTTTTCTCAAATGACTAATACCACCAAACAGAAGGCCGTCGCCCGCGGAATGTTTCGGCTTTGGTTTGAGGAGGCGCTCTTTCGCAGTGGCTTTATGCATGCGGACTTACATCAAGGTAATTTTACTGTGACCATCTCTGAGCATAGCAATCGTATTGAAGTGCATATTTTTGATTATGGAATGGGTGAGGTTCTTCCTCTTGAAGTGCGCAGAGGTTTTCTCTTAATTGGGCTGGGAGATAAGATCAACTCTTCCCGTGTTTTAACAGATGGAATATTTGCCGCCAACAAAGGTGAACTTCAAGTGGGCCGTTCTACCGTGACACAAATGGTGGATCAAGCAATCAAGGAAGGTCGTGTAAAGGGAGCTGACCAATGGGTGAGCTGGCTCTTGCAAAATGGCCTTCTCGTCAATGATAGCATTGGAACTTTGGCCCGTGGGGGGATG
>JBFHGF010000122.1:0-8660 GCA_041583335.1 Bacteriovoracaceae bacterium | reverse complement strand
ATAAGGGGAAACATATCCACTTCATTAAAAGTCGTAAGCATTGCTGTAGAGTTCTTAGCTTCTGTTAGACGTGAAGCGATCGTCTTTCTAAGACGAGTCATCTTCTCACGACGAACTTCTCTTGATGCTCCCCCCGTAGGAACTTGAGTTTCAATCGTTGGAGCCGGTTTGTCCGCCGTAGCTTTAGCGGAGGAGGAAGCTTTTGCATTAAGTGCATCACCTTTAGTAATACGACCATCTTTCCCAGAACCATTTACTGATCCCGCATCAATTCCTTTCTCATCAAGAATCTTTCTCGCAGCAGGTGATGGATAGTTTTTATCTCCGCTCTGTGGCACCTGTTGCGCTGAAGCCGCAGGCGAACTCTCTGCACTGGCCTCTTCTTTCTTAGGAGCTGGAGCAGAACCTTCACCAGGAGCAAGAGAGCCAATCACAGCTCCAATTTCTAGGTCCGTTCCTTCATCAACCGTGCGAGTAAGAACACCACTTTCTTCAGCGGGAAGCTCTACGGTTGCTTTATCTGATTCAATCTCGCAGAGGATATCACCTTCTTCTACGAACTCTCCATCTTCTTTAAGCCAAGTCGTAAGGGTTACTTCTGTAATAGATTCCCCAATGGAAGGGATTTTAATTTCAATACTCATAACGTTTTCCTTATTGTTTTTTTTCTAAATTATAAAATTATGAAAATGATTTAGTTACGATTTCATCCTGCTCTCTTGCGTGAGTTTTAGCAAAACCTGTAGCAGGAGAAGCAGAAGACTTTCTGGCCACACAATCAAAATCAGAGAAGAGGTCACGCCATCTCAGAAGATAAGTCCAAGCTCCCATGTTATATGGTTCTTCTTGAACCCAAACAAATTCAGCTTTCTTATACTTCTCTTTAATGGCCTTGATTTTCTCAGTGGCAAGCGGATAGAGTTGCTCAAGTCTAATGATAGCAACATCCTTGCGATCATCTTGCTGTTGTTTTTCAAGAAGTGAATAGTAGACCTTACCTGAACAAAAAAGAACTTTTTTAACTTTCTTGTCATCACAGAAATTGTCTTCAATAACTTCTTGAAATTTACCATTTGTGAGATCTTTTACGGAGCTCACGCAACGAGGATCACGTAGTAGCGACTTAGGTGTGAACACCACAAGTGGCTTTCTAAATTGCCACGTTAGCTGTCTCCTTATGGCATGAAAGAAATTAGCAGGGGCTGTGAAATTAGCAACAACCATATTGTACTCGGCGGCCATTTGGAGAAATCTTTCCAAACGAGCTGAAGAGTGCTCAGGACCTTGACCTTCGTACCCATGAGGAAGAAGCATCACAAGACCACTCATTCGTCGCCACTTACTCTCTCCTGCGGCAATGAATTGGTCGATGATAATCTGAGCCCCGTTAGCAAAGTCACCAAATTGTGCTTCCCAAACGTTAAGGGCCCATGGACTGGCCTGAGAGTAACCGTATTCATAACCAAGCACAGCATACTCTGAAAGAAGTGAATTATAGATATCAATTCTTCCTTGATCAGCTGAAATATGATCAAGTCCGCAGTAAGCTTCATTGGTAAATTCATCAAATACTTTGGCATGACGGTGAGAGAATGTCCCACGAATCACATCTTCACCAGTAAAGCGGATATTGTTTTTTTCGAGAAGAAGAGAACCATAAGAGAGAAGTTCTGCCGTGGCCCAATCAAGCTGATCTGAGTCGTAGGCCTTTTTTCGTTGATCAATAAGTTTCTGCGCTTTACGAAGAGTTTTAAATCCTTCCGGTGTTTTAGTGATGGCGTCGAGAACTTTTTCAAGATCGGCCTTCTTAACTGAAGTATCAGGTGATTCTTTGAAGTCTTCATCTGTTGCCCAGCGAAGGTTTAACCACTCTTTATGAGGACCTTTACGACGCTCGGGAATCTCTTCTTGTTTTACATTGTTAAAACGATCAGAGAGTTCCTTTTTGAACTCATCTTGCATTTCCTTAGCAAGCTCTTTGTGAATGGAGCCGGCCTTAATAAGCTTTTCCATATAAAGTTCACGTGGATTCTTATGCTTGGCCACAAGTCCATAAAGATGGGGTTGCGTATATTTAGGCTCATCCCCTTCATTATGTCCGTGTTTACGGTAACAAACCATATCCACCCAAACGTCTTTCTTAAATTTATGGCGAAATTCCATCGCCATTTCCATCGCAAAACAAACTTGCTCTGGCTCATCTCCATTAACATGAAGGATAAGGGTATCAAGCATTTTTGCCAATGAAGTTGAGTAGTGAGAAGAACGTCCATCAGAAAAGTCAGTCGTAAAACCAATTTGATTATTGATCACAAAGTGAATTGATCCACCAGTTTGATAACCGGGAAGTTCCGACATTTGAAGCGCTTCATAAACAATCCCTTGTCCTGCAACAGCGGCATCACCATGGATGATGATCGGAACAATTTTTCCAGCATCATTATTGTAAGCGATATCGACTTGAGCACGACAGTAACCATTAACCACAGGGGCTACGGCCTCGAGGTGAGAAGGGTTGGGAAGAATTTTAAGATAAACTTCTTGGCCACCAGCGGCTTTATCGATTGAAGTATAACCAAGGTGGTACTTTACATCCCCATCTCCTTGGTGCTGATCTTCTACTGTTCCTCCCTCAAATTCTTTGAAGATAAACTCATAGGTTTTTCCAATGATATTGGTCAGAACATTGAGACGACCTCGGTGGGCCATTCCAATTACAAACTCCTTGCCTCCAAGTTCAGCACCTTTGTTAATCAGGGCATCAAGAGCAGGAATCGTGGTCTCTCCCCCTTCAAGGGAAAAACGCTTTTGACCAATGAATTTATTTTGAAGAAAATTTTCAAAGATTTCAGCTTGGTTGAGCTTATGAAGAATTCTCTTCTTATATTCGATGGGATAATTGATATCTTTTGCTTTGGACTCAAAGTACTGGCGTACCCATCTTCTTACGTCCGTATCATCAGAGTGCATATACTCAACACCAATTTTCCCACAGTAGATAGTGTGCAGGTGATCCATAATTTCTTTAAGTGTTGAGCCCGAGGGAAGTCCACAGGTTTCACTACAAAGGAAACCACTATTGAGATCAGCTTCTGTTAAGTCATAGTCTTCTAGAGTAATGTGAGCGTGACGATCTCTTCTTGGGCGAATAGGATTGGTATCAGAAAGTAGATGCCCACGAGAGCGATAAGAATTGATTAAACGAAAAACATTCAACTCCTTTTTCATCTGCTCATTAGAGATATCGGAACCTGAAACGGCGCCACCCATCTGAAACTCGAAACCTTTAAAGAAACTTACCCAAGATTCATCAAGCTCTTCAGGATTATTCCTGTAAGTTTCGTAGAGGGAGTCTACATATTGATTGTCTGAACTAGACAGGTGAGTAAAATCATCGAATCTTTTCATATCTACTTTCCTTTTTTGTACTACCGTACAATTTGAATCGGGCATTTTATTAACCTATCGGCAGTGTAACAGGGCTTTATAGGAATAAACACCAGAAAAACGGAGACATTTTAACAAAAATATAAATTACTTGAACTTTGTTAAAAATTGGACATTAAACCTCTTATCCATAATCCTGTAACCCCCTTCTACAAAAGGCGCACAGCGACATCACACCAATTAAGGGAGGTTTCCTGCAAATTACAGCTTCGTCACGGTCCCGGCGAGATACCAGAGATCCTCGAAACATTTTCCCCATGCCTGATTTAAGATCTGCCAAATAAGGAAGCAACTAGAGTACAAACCTACCCAAATAGAGGCTTCACAATATTACTTTGCCTTAAGACTTCTCCTCAATTAGCCGACAATGACAATAAAGATAAATTACTCTAATTTGAGAGTAACCAAACAATAGTCAACTGCGGATGATAAAGAGAAATCTATTCTATTTATTTCTTACCTTAGGGGCCGTGGCCCTTACCTCGTGCGAAGAAGTAAATCAGGCCCAATTTCAACACGCTTATAAAGGTGTTGCGGATGATACTCCAGCTGATGCGAGAAGGGCGATGGACACCTTAACGAGGGGTGGCCGCACTCTCCCTTCAGGAAATCAACTTGCAGATACGATTAGTAATCCTGGGGACTGCGCCGCCTGTAATGCCGCCGCCAATCCAGCTGTGGCCAGTGGCAACCAACCCAATTACTATCCAAGTTCTTTGAAGAACTACCCTATCCCCTCGGCCGGATGTATTAACAAGGATAGTATCAGTGGGCCGATGACCGATCGCTTAATTCAATCCCAAGGGCTTAGAACTGAAAATGCTACAGCTAGAGAAAAGCGCTCATTAGCGGCCGCGATTATGCGAGTTCAGCAACTCAATGGTGGCCCCTTGCGCATGGGAATGGGTCCAGGAAGAAATTATCCCTTCAAATTTAAAGATGCGAATGGTAGCTGGCAAGATGATGACGGTATTCATATTGGTCGAGGTGACCACGACCACGGCAATAGCGTTGCTCAACATGTTCACGAATGGGCCCACCTTATAGGTAACCAAGGGGGCTATGAAATGTTTAAAGAGTATATGGGTGGCGGTGGCAGCTATAATAGATCTGATTATTGCTTAGTCAGTGGTTATGCAGATAATGTGACCCGTAGTGGAAAAGTTGAAGGGGAACAATTTGCAGAAGTACTCGCGGCTTTCGTCACCCAACCCAGTCTCCTTTTAAATAACAGAAAAACCCCTAACAATTGTAAGAAAGTCTTCAATTTCTTTAGAGATAAATTCTTTAAAAAGGGATCACTCGTAAATTCTTGTCTTTAAGAAAGTAAAAAAAGAAAAATTAAACTAGAGTTTAAGTGAACTGGTGACATCCACATCAAAAGGAGAAGAAGCACTGGGAAGTTTCTTCATGCGCCTCTTTTCTTCATCGCACTGATCTTTCTTTTCACAGAACATACAGTCTTCACCCATAACGGCGCCAAGCCCGCCACATGAACCTTTAAGTTTCTTATTACTGAAGATCACGCCAACGGCCATTCCCGTGAGGGCAATTCCAAGAACGATAAAGGTCAATAAAAAGATTTCAGTCATGGTGACTCCTTAAAGATGGCAGAAAACTCTTGCGTCTCTTTAGTAACAAACATTCTACCACTTTGACCATCCTCACCGTATACAAAATACGCGGGAATCTTATGGCGTGTAGCAAATGTATGGCCCTCATCAGGTCCCATGGCCATTAAGGCCGTGGCCAGAGCATCGGCCTTCATACAGCTCTCATCCACCACAGAGACACTGGCCAGAGTATGGACTACGGGCTCTCCTGTCTTGGTATCGATGGTGTGGGAGTAGCGCTTATGTTCTGATTCAAAGAAATTTCTGTAATTTCCACTGGTGGCCATGGAAGTATTATTGAGCTTTAAAACCTTCTGATAGGGCCCACCATTCACTTTAGGGTTGGGAGCTTCAATGGCAATGGCCCATGCCTGTTGATCAGGCTTCTTTCCCAGGGTTCTCACCTCACCACCAATTTCAACCATATAACTCTTAATTCCCTTACCACCGAGGTAGCGAGAAACGGCATCTACACCATAGCCTTTGGCCAAGGAAGAAAGATCCAGATAGACACCTGGGACTTTCTTTTTAATCTCATGGGTCTCATCATTGATTAAAACTTTATCGTGACCAACAATCATCAGGGCCTTTTTGATCTGATCAGGTTTAGGAACCTTCCTCTCTCCTTTGGGTCCAAAGCCCCAAAGGTTTACTAGAGGGCCAATAGTGGGATCATACTTACCATCTGTTTTCTGCGCCAAATCCAAAGCAAACTTCGTCACATCAAAGAATTCAGAGCTAATTTTAAGCCATCCCAAGCGATTGAATTGGTTAAAGTAAGAGATCTCACTGGTTTTAATATAAGTACTCATCTGCTGATTGATATCTTTAAGAAGGGCATCAATATCAGATTGAACGGAATCATCAATTTCAGAGGAGTAGAACTTTACATTGTAGTGAGTCCCCATCGTTCGCCCTTTGAGGTGGACGAGCTTTTCTGAGCTTTGGCAGCTCGAAAATAACAAAGAAGAAAGTAACAAAGAAGAAAACAATAAAGGCCCCACAACAGTAAGGGCCTTCATTAAATTGGTAAGTCTTTTAAGATGAGAAATTCTCATTGGTGGTCTATCCCCCGAAGTCATCCAGCATGATATCTTCTCTTTCTACCCCAAGGCTTAAGAGCATATCGATAACACATTTGTTCATGATTGGAGGTCCACATAGATAGTACTCACAATCTTCTGGGTTTGGATGGTCTTTCAAATATTCTTCGTAGAGAACATTATGGATGAAACCAGTGTAACCTGTCCAATTATCTTCTGGAAGAGCATCTGAAAGGGCCACATGCCATTTGAAGTTAGAGAACTCTTCTTGAATCCCATCAAAATCTTCAACATAGAACATTTCTCTAACGGAACGGGCACCATACCAGAAGGTCACTTTTCTTTCTGTTTTTAGACGTTTGAATTGGTCGAAAATATGAGAACGCATTGGCGCCATACCTGCTCCCCCACCAACGAATACCATTTCTTTATCCGTATCACGGGCAAAGAATTCTCCAAATGGTCCAGAAATCGTAACCTTATCACCCGGTTTAAGGGAGAAGATGTATGAAGACATTTTCCCTGGAGGTACATTAGGATTACGTGGAGGAGGTGAAGCAATACGCACGTTAAGCATAATGATTCCACGCTCTTCCGGATAATTGGCCATAGAGTAAGCTCTGATGGTTTCATCGGGAACAAATGACTTAAATTGCCAAAGATTGAAGTGATCCCAGTCACCTCTATACTCTTCTTCAACATCAAAGTCTTTATAATCAACATTGATTCCGCCTGGTCTTTCAATCTGAATGAAACCACCAGCACGAAAAGGAACGGCTTCACCTTCAGGAAGTTGAAGAACAAATTCCTTAATGAAAGTAGCAACGTTGTGGTTAGACTTAACCGTACATTCCCACTTCTTAACCCCGAATACTTCTTCAGGAACTTCAACTTTCATGTCTTGTTTAACTGTTACCTGACAAGAAAGACGCTCACCTGCACGGGCTTCACCTTTAGAGATGTGAGAAAGTTCTGTTTGAAGAATCTCTCCGCCACCTTCTAATACTTTAACTTTACATTGACCACAAGTTCCCCCACCACCGCAGGCAGAACTAACAAAGAGCTTCTGATCGGCAAGAACGTTTAGGAGCTTACCACCAGCACTTACTTCAACTTCTTTTTCACCGTTGATATTAAGTTTAACTGGCCCAGAAGAAACTAGCTTTGATTTGGCCACAAGAATAATGAGAACCAAGGCCAAAATGACCGCGGTAAACATTCCTACACCAAGTAAAATCTGACTCATTTCTATTACCTATTTTTTAAAGTTTATAATTATAACTGTATTCCAGAAAAACCTAAGAAACCGATGGCCATAAGCCCAACCGTTACAAAGGTAATCCCTAATCCTCTAAGTCCTGCAGGTACATCTGAGTACTTAAGCTTTTCGCGAATCCCTGCAAGAGCAGCAATCGCTAGGGCCCAACCAAACCCAGAACCCACACCGTAAGTTACCGACTCAGCAAAAGTATAATCTCTCTCCACCATAAAGAGTGTCCCACCAAGAATGGCACAGTTCACAGTAATAAGAGGGAGGAAGATCCCTAGAGCATTGTAGAGTGAAGGTACGAAACGATCGAGAACCATCTCAAGAATCTGAACCATCGCTGCAATAACACCAATATAAGAAATAAGCCCAAGAAAGCTTAGGTCAACATTAGGAAGACCGGCCCAAGCAAGAGCTCCTTCTCTTAGAAGGTTATTATAAAGAAGGTTATTTACAGGAACTGTAATGGCCTGAACCACAACCACAGCAACACCAAGCCCAAGGGCCGTGTTTACTTTCTTTGATACCGCAAGGAAGGTACACATCCCAAGGAAGAATCCAAGGGCAAGGTTTTCAATAAAGATAGATTTAACAAATAAACTTAAATGATGTTCTAACATAGTTTTCCCCTACCTTATTCTTTTTCAATTTGCTCAGTTTTCCATGTACGAAGTCCCCAAATAAGGAATCCGATAATGAAGAACGCTGATGGAGCAAGAAGGGCCAAACCATTTGGCTGATACCAACCACCATCATTTACTGTTGTAAGAACTGTCATGCCAAGAAGCTTCCCACTTCCGATAAGCTCACGAAAGAAAGCAACAAAGATAAGGATAACTGAGTACCCAAGACCGTTACCAATTCCATCGATGAAACTCATCACTGGGCTATTCTTCATGGCGTAACCCTCAGCACGACCCATAACGATACAGTTGGTAATGATCAGACCAACATAAACCGACATGGATTTAGCAATCGAGAAGAAGTAAGCCTTAAGGATTTGATCCGTCAGGATAACCATCGAAGCAATAATCGTCATCTGAGCGATAATACGAATAGAAGATGGAATATGATTACGAATAATAGATACAAAGAATGAACTGAAAGCGGTAACCAAGGTCACAGCGATCGACATTACAAGGGCCGTTTCAATCTTTGTTGTAACCGCTAGAGCTGAACAGATCCCAAGGATTTGTAGAGCAATGGGGTTATTGTCAAAGATTGGTCCAAAAAGGGTCTTTTTAATACTCATAGTGATACCCCTCCATTTCTATAGTTATCGAGGAATTT
>JBFHGF010000121.1:0-8665 GCA_041583335.1 Bacteriovoracaceae bacterium | reverse complement strand
TGGGCACTCCGGCCTCATGCATGATATCCACGACCTTTTGCGCGATCAAGGGAGTTTGCTCCGCAGACTTCAAAATAACAGTATTTCCCGAAACCAAAGGACCTGCAATCATCCCGGTAGGAATGGCCATAGGAAAATTCCACGGAGTGATGGCCACAATAGGTCCTCTTCCCACCATACGGTCCGAATAAGCAGTGATCTTGCGTTCTTCACGGGCGTAGAAATTTAAGAAATCAATGGCCTCATCAACATCGGCATAGGATTCGTGAATGGCCTTACCCGCCTCATAGGAAATGAGTGCGGCCAAGTCATTACGACGGGCCAACATCAGGTCAGCGGCCTTCAATAGTGTCGAACTGCGCGAGAGCCAAAATTGGCGCGACCACTCTCCACTGAGGTAGTTCTCTTCGGCCAAATTCATCGCTCGCTCCACATCTTCTTTAGTAGCAAAGGAGATGGTCCCCACCAGCAGGTCAGGGTTTGAGCTTGAGAGGACTTTATGGATGCGCTCTTTTTGGTTAAGCGCAATTTCATCTTCATTGAAGAAATTATTCTTATAATGAAAACCAAGATGTCCGGAGCTGTAATCGTTATACGCACTCTGGATGATATCCCTCTCCTCTTTAAGGTAAGAGCGGATGGGAGTGATATTGAAAAAGTTAGAGGTTAACTTATCAATGGTCTTATCAAATTGTAATGACCAATTCTTAATATTGTCTTGATGCACGGTCATGGGATCATCAATACGGGCCGCTTTCTTATGAGAGCGCATAATAGTGAGTACACCCACCTGAGATGAGTTCTCCATAATACGACGAACCAAGTAGGCCATCCCTACCAGAAGGCTTCCTACCGGTACATAGTTACGTGTGGCCCATCCCATTTTGGCCAAGGCCATAGAAAGGGCTTCATAAGTCATATGTAGGCATTGGTGTTCGATGGCCGGAGCCTCGGGAAATTTCTCTTCTCTCAAGGTTTCAGCAAAGCAGTGGTCTTGAAAGTTATGAGAAGCAATACAAAGCTGAAGAAATTCTCCATGCTTTAAGATTTCGTGAATCATTTGACGAAAGTTGAGATCTGTCTCTTCTTTATTGAGGAATTGAGGTGCATCAAAAGAGTGGGCGTCGGCCTCTACGGTTTCCGCATCCCAATAGGCCCCTTTCACCAAGCGGATAGGCATCAGAAGGTTTCTCTTCTTGGCCAAGGCCAAAACATCCATTAAATGAGCAAAGCCATCTCGCAAATATGCCTGAACCACGATGGCCGTTTGTTGAAAATCATGAAGTTCAGGGGTATCCAATAAAACCTTAGCGTAAATATCAAGGACACAATCACGGTAGTGGTAGTGTTCCGCATCCACATGGATAAAGACCTCTTTTTCTTTGGCCTTCATCAGAATTTGTTTGAGGCGTGGGGCGACCAAATGGTAAGTATAATCGAAGGCATCAGGTTTAAAATCTGAACAAAGGGCCGAAACTTTAATCGACACGTGGGAGCGGTAAATTCCCGCCTTATTCTTCTCCCCTTTCTTAATGTGCTGGCCAAAACCATTGATGAGGTTAATCACTTCAGAACAATAATTATCAGCTTCCTTTTCAGAGACAACGAGTTCACCAAGCTGATCAACCGTAACATCACGTCCTGAAGAAAAGAGGCCTCTAAAAGAATCCTCAACCGACTCAATATTTTCCCCTGCAATAAAACGTGTCGCCATCGCCCTAACGCTAGCGCGAATAATTTCAGAGAGAAATTTAGCGGGGATATAATCTCCGATAAAGAGGACTACTTTCAAGGCAATTAAGATCAATGGAGGCAGAGGCGCCTCTTGTCCCTTAAGCTTTAAGAGCTTGGCCTTAGTCGAATCCGAAATTAATCTTCTGAAGGTTTCTAGAAAAATTCTCTTCACTTCAGTTCCCTTCTTATCGTGATCTAAGGAGGGAAGAATGGCGACAAATTTGAGGAGATGAATCCTCATAAGAGCGAAACGGGCCGTGAGGTCAAGACCAAAGTCTGACACTTTTTCAAACCACGAAGACTTGTACTCACTCATCAGAGGAACGAGCTTTTGGGTCTTCAAAAGCATCTTCTCCTCTATTGCTTTGAACTCTTCACTGTTAAGCATTTGAGGTAATTGATACTTAGCCGTCGTCAGTTGGTGAACGGAAGGAAATTCATGGGCCGTTAGTCCTGCGACTTTCTCGGCGTAGAGTTTAAATTTCTTATACTCATGGGTTTTTATAAATTCACGACAAGGAAGCTTATCCTTATTTTGCTGAATGTGTTCAATTAAAAAGAGCTCACGCCCTAAGCGTGGAGAATAGAAACTAATATTCTTATTTTGAGGAAAGATAGCGGCCAACAAAGGAGCTCCCGCTAAACTCACTTGCACTCTATGGTCAGAGAAGTCGGGACGACAGTGGTGGGAGAGCTTCGCTTTGATCTCATCGACTTTTCCCAAAATAATATCTTTATATTCGGTGTAGAATTCCAGATTCCACTGTTCGTCATTAATCGTTATTGCATGTTCTTCAAGATTTGGAATAACCGGAGTGACTTCAAAATTGTCTTGAACTTCAAATTTCATAAAATACATACCTTTAAAAAAATAAGGAGGAATTAATGTCAAAAATGCGTCGTAAATATACAACTAAGTCATCAAAAAGAATATGAAAGACTTCTAACTAAAAGCGTCGACTTCGAGTGTCCCTGCGTAGTGTTAAAGGCTTCCTTCAGAGACAATCTATTAAAGATTATCTTGGAAGCGATAATAAGACGCAAATAAGGGTGACTTCCTTAAGTATTGCGAAAGCCTAGAAGTGTTTCTATTCAATACCGGAGTTAAAATCCGCTGACCGCGATAAAGAGACGGGCGTACGGGAACGGTATAGTGACCACTACTATCTTTCACTACTATAACAAAAGGAGAGTTTAGTGCAATGCCTGATTCTTCGAGGCCGTCTGGAGAAAGACTAGATATTTCATTTACAGTTGTCTCCACCTTGGCCTCGCTACTCACTTGGTCGAACTGATCAAGAAGAGCATTGACTGAGGCCAAGCGTGCCGGACGAGAGTCGGTCCCCTTATCACTGGCCCCAGCAGCACTAGCAGAAGCACCAGGAGACAAGGCTGAGGCCGAAGTCGCTGCCCCACTTGCGGCACCACTTACCGTAGCTCCAACGGTAACTGCAGGAGCATCATAGGGTTTATAATTATCACCAGTTTTCTTATCCCTATCCCCGAGCAAGGCGCTATTATTCATCAAAGCATTTTGACGGGCCTTTTCTCGATTGATTCGAGCGAGAAATTCAGCATTCTCCCTTTCCATCTGGGCAATTTTATCGTCACCCAAAGAAGCGACCTCTTTCGACTCTACCCTATTAGACTGTGCAATCTCTGGTAGCGTCGTTCTTTGAAGAGAATTATTCTTTGCCATATCTTTTTGGATATTGGCCGTATCTTTCATGGTGGCCAACATATCTTCCATGGTTTTTCTTTGCACTTCCATGGCGTTGATACGTGCTTGCCTCTGTTGTTCTTCATCAATTTCTTTCTTCGACTTCAGCGTGGTGCCTAAATTACTATTGGCAAAAATATTTGCGCCTTGAGGAGCAATTGTTTTTTTGGGAATAGAGACTTCGTCATATGCCCCTT
The DNA here is from genome assembly GCA_041583335.1 of Bacteriovoracaceae bacterium. Taxonomy (GTDB): domain Bacteria; phylum Bdellovibrionota; class Bacteriovoracia; order Bacteriovoracales; family Bacteriovoracaceae. The sequence continues at coordinate 5,014 of JBFHGF010000121.1, read as the reverse complement.
GAGAATAAGCAGTATTCTCCGCTATAAAATCGTTTGGCCGGCCCTTGCTTGCGATAATCCTCGCATCGGCCACATTCCTATTTTGAGAGTTATCTTTAGTCGCACTCTTACTTGGACTTGCATTGAAGTGGCGATCAAGTGTACTGGGAATAGAATCACCAAGTCCACCTACTCGCGCCGTAACTTGGCCTTGTCCAGCTACTGGGGCATTATGATTGGCCGTATCAAGAGAAACACTTCCCGTTGCAATAGTTTCATATTTCTTCTTATAGCTTGATGAGATAAATTGACCCGCAAATTTCGATAGCCCATTATGACTTCCTTCACTCGCCATGGAGGAACCACGATGTTGGAGAACTCTTGTCAGGGCAAGATAGCGATCCGTACGACACATATCATCTTCAGGACAATTTAAAAGAGTGTCCATTTCTTCTTGAGTTCGGGGCGCACTTCTTTTTTGACAAGTTCCACCAGCATCAACTTCTTTAACATTTTCACAGGCCAATAGGTTACACATACTTTTTTCTTGTTCAGGCTCAACTAAAGACTGTTCTTCCACCCTTTTCTTCAGTTGTTCTTGTTTGGCCATAATATCACTTATGGGTTCACCCAATTTGGCGAGCAAGAAATCAATATTATCTTCGGACTCAGGATCATAAGAGGAACTAGGACAATTTAAAATATACTGAGGGTAAATTTCATTAAGTCCCACACCTTCAAAATCTAAATCCATGAGGTCCAACCCATCTTCGACAAGGGTTGAATTATAATTAAGGGCCATACTATTGAAGCTAGGATCAGTTACGTGATATTCCTTTATTTCGGTACAAAGAAACTTCTCCATCGTATCAAACATTTCCCTACATGTTTCACTACTTTCTTGTACCATTTTTTCACGTAGAGACTTATCTTGAATTATCGCTTTGATTTGCTCTTCAAAGGAACTCCCCTCTGGATCCCCTAAAGAAGAAAGGTTCATTTCTATCAAGTCCTTCGAAAAGTCCTTCCATAAAAGTTCTTCTAGTTCTTTAAGAACAAGAGCTTCATTTGAGTCTAAAGCTTGCCCCTGAGTCGTCTTCGCTAAAAGAGCTTTTAGATCAATTGTCTTATTCTCATTTAAGAAGAGGTTGAGGTTATATTCCCTTTTTATAGCATCAGACATACATTGGGTTTCACTTATTGCAATCTGACCTCCGACCGCACGTGTGTATTCACTTGATATAGTATCCAAGAAGGAGTCAATATCATTATATGTTCCCTTGGAATATTTCTTTAAATTTTGATCAACGAGTGAACTATCACAAGGAAGTTTTTCTTTAAACTTATCAAGAGAGCACTCCTGCTCCCCTTCATGACCCATCTCCACCCCGAAGGCCTTAAGGGCAAAATCTTTATCTGAAATATCGGCCATTTTAAGAGCGATATGCTTGACTAAGGCACTACCTAAGGAGCTATCAATAATTTCATTACGATTCTTTTCTTCTTTTTTGAGAAAGGGGCGACTCAAAGCTTCTGTGTCTTGGCACTGGCTTCCATCGAGTTCAGGAAGTAGATTGGCCCAGTCACATTCAGCATAGGAGGCATGACTAAAAATTATGGCCAAGATAAGAAAAGAAATGGGAGTGTACTTGATTACATTCATGTTCAAACCTTAGGAGCCTGCATACTTAGGGTTAGATTTACATATTCCCTGATATTTGCTTTGGTGGTCTTTTTGATTAAATTTCATGCCCACAACACACATATTGCGAATAAGAGCTTCTCTGACATTTTGAAAATTTAATCCAATATCTTCACAGTAATCATCATTCCACTTAAGCGCCACATGATCTAAGAAAGAATAACCATTAGCATCGGGGCGATTCATAATCGCCGCAAATTCACGCATTTCTTTAAAATTATTATCCTTACTTATGTCGCGATAGTAGCGTAGCAATTTTTTGTAATAATCAACCACTTCTACACCTGCAACCTTATCCCATATCAAAAAAGATCCCATGGGAATTTCATAGGTGTTAAAATCTTTCTTACCATCGAGACGATCGGTAATAGACATATTGTCCGCTTCACAAGTAATCGAAGAGTAGAAATCGAGCATCGTTTTTCTTTTCTTGGGATCTTGATCCTTACATTTATTAATCCATGATTTGAAATCCTCATGATCTTTAACATTAAGATAAGTCAGACAAAAGTTTTGTTCAAAATTAAGTCCATATGCAGAGGTACAATTGATTCGCTCCATGCCGATATCGGAAAGAAGACTCCCTCCATTATTATTGAATTGTTTACTGGGATCTTTTCCAACAGAGCAATCAACACAATCCGACCAAGCGGTTTGAGGATAGAGAATTCCGAGGGATAAAGTTACAAGTGCAACTAACTTCCTTATTAAAGTCGACATCATTGAAAACTCCATTTTCAATAAAAATTTCTGATTCTTATATCTAAGTATCGGAAAAGAGAATATGAAGTTTAAATAAAAATTTAAAAGTCCGAGTCTTATCTTACTGGACTAATAAGGTATCAATAAGTTTCATCACTACGCCCTTGGTGAAAGGAATGTAGGTGAGGATAAGGAATGTACTGAATACAACAATACTAAGTAAAATACTCAAGATTACCGCATAGTGGATGGTATCTAACTTCGTATAAGACTTATCCATCTGCTGAGATTGCAAATGACGTCCCCCTTCGTTGAAGCGATTTACTCCACTTTCATAGTTCTTCATGCGCTCACGTTCAAGATAAGCGCTCTTATTATTCTTTGATGGCGATGGCGATGAACTCATAGACCTCATTACAGATAACTGACGAAAACCCCATTAATATTGAGGATTGAAACATTTATGGCATAACCAGTGGTGTATATTTTCGGTGGCAAGACGATAAGATTAAGGAGTATTTTCACTTTAAGAATTTTTGTATGATGAAAAGAATTTATATCTTAAAATAATATTAATCTCATTTAGTCGGATTCCAAAAAATTGACTTTAATTCCCAAAAGCCTTTAAAATATAAGTGATATTAAAAGCAAAGCATGAGAACAAGGATTGAACTCAAAATGTTGAACACAAAGGCAAAATATTCCTTCATCATCGCCTGTTCTTTTTTGGCCTCTGTGCCTATTGCTTGGTCCCAACCCCTCTATAATCTCGCTGATCTTGAAGTCCTTAAGACGGGCAAGAGTTATGAAGAGTTCTTCGAACACACCCACGATATCATCCCTAGTCAGCGCAATGAGTACTGGCGCGAAATGCTCAGTTCCATGGCCACGGACTTTGTGGATGAAAAGCGCAGCTATAAACAATTTGATATCAAAAACTATAAGAAAATAAATGAGCTGGGCCATTGGCCAGAGCTTAAGCGTGATGAGTTTTTTCAAATCAAGCGCAATAGTTTTTCCCTCTCCTACTTTAGAAATTGCTTCACCAATAAGGCCAAAGAAACTTGTCGAGCTCAGATGGAAAAGTATTGGAAGACGGCCAAGCAAGATTTAGAAACGTCCTATCAGATGGCGGCCCTGCACTATGGCCTCTTTCCTGGTGTTTCTGGATATGATTACCTCAAGCATATTGTGCACCAAGAAGACGATCAGTTCTATTGTTCAAAACCTATTGTTCAAAATATTTTCTTGGCCCATTTAAATAATGAGACTCTCCATCTCAAAGGCCATGCTCAAAGAAAAATCTTTATGGATGGACTTGTCTCTAAAAGCTGTTGGGATAAAATGGTCCCTACCCTAAAGAAGGCCCTTGACGAAGAAAATCCCATGCGAGCACGCTCCCTCTTCTTTGCGCTTAACCTTAATAAAGGATTGTCTCCAGTTGAATATCACGAGTGGATGGTGCGCTTCTTTATTCAGGCCCCTTTACCGGGTGAACTGCTTAATTTAAGTTGGAATTCCCTCAAAGAATTGGCCTCAGACTATAACTTAAGGGAAAAGGTTCTCAAAAAACTTAAAGAGCGCGATCCTCTACCTGGAACTCTTTTTGAAAGGCTAGAGAGCTCACGCTCTCAAGCACTGGCCGTCCATCTCCAAGAGAGTTTCCCCGAGTATATCAATAATTATGCTAAGACTTGTTTGAACTACTTAGAAGGAAAAGGCAGTTACCCCTTTGGGAATCCAACTCCAGAGTGCCATCAGTTCTTTAGAACCACGGCCAAGGCCACCAAGAAAGTACAGCAATTGCTTACTCCGGCCTGGCGTGATCGTTACGCTGCACTCGTTCCCACCCATGATAATCTCACGGCCGCTTTACGGTAGAGAAGGTGTTTAAAAAATAATTTTAGACTTTTCGTTCCCACTCAACAATTTGGCCATCATCGATTTTATTAACCGTTTTCTTATAGCCATGGCTTTCATTGAGGGAGTACATACGAAAATTGTCGATTCGACAGTAGTGCTTAATCGTTTTAGCACCAACTTCTTTGGCCATCTTCTCAAAGAATTCCTTGATTTGATGATTATAGCCAGAACCTTGATGGTTAATCTTTAGGCCAGTATTTTTGGTTAGCAGAGAGCCTTTTTCTAGCATAAAGAAAACGGCCGCTACAATTTCATCATTATCATTCTTGGCACCATAAAGAGACCAGCCATCTTTTACTTCTTTTTTAATCTCGTCGAGATTCCAATTGAAGTCAGGGGTATCGCTAAAGGCATCAATCGTATAATCATAGATTTTCTGAATTTCTTTAGGCTTCGCTGCCGGAAAAAAATGTAGACTCATAAACTTCCATCCATGGTGGAGCACTGCTGAGTGCTCCCGTAAGTATCAATCCCTATTATACGAAAGATAGAGAACTATTGCATTGTGCTGACATAGGCAGCAAGATCTGCAATATCTTGATCAGAAAGGTTTTTGATAAAAGGAAGCATGGTTGGGTTTTTACGATCCTTGCCTTCTTTGAACATGTTAATTGAAGAGATGATATACCAATCAAATTGACCAGCAATACGAGGTGCCTTTTGCTCAGGATTTCCCATGCCATCAGCACCGTGGCACTGTACACAAGT
>JBFHGF010000120.1:0-8676 GCA_041583335.1 Bacteriovoracaceae bacterium | reverse complement strand
TTTGGCAGAACTTGGGGGAAGTGCATACTTGGCCCCAAGAACGGGCCAGGGCCGTCATCGCCTGCCCTTCAATAATCTCTTGTAAGTTATGATGGTAGAGAGAAAATTCGGGACGTTTCTGAATAGCGAAGTCGTTATCCTCAGAAAAAACCGAAAGCCAGCAACAGGGTGTATAGAAACCTTCGGCAGAAATGTAGTGGCGTTGACTAGAGATACACTTGGGATTCATCTTCATAGCGTCTATGCCCTCAATGGCCGTCGCTTGGCCTTGCTTATTTTCCGAATGGACTTCTCCCCTTTGGCGTCGAATCCTGTGCGCCAAAGAAGTTTGGACATACTCCAGACTAGGCATCAAGGGATCATCCTCTTCGCCAAAGTAATAATAAAAGAGCGAACTCTTTACCAGCTTGAACTTATTAACTCCGAGTTCAGAGGCCAATTGCTGGGCCTCTTCCAATTGGTGTTCATTATGTTTGAAGACAATATACTTCCAAAATGTTTTCACTCTACCCGAGCAAACCTTTAAGGCCGTCATGATATCATCCCAGCGCGCATTTTCACGATAGAGATGATTGGTGTCTTTAAGCCCATCAATAGAAAAAGAAATAATGTCGTAGGGACCTAATACAGAGACCACTTCTTCCCACCACTGCTTAGAGCGGCCTGAGCCATTGGTTTCGATGTAGATATCAATATCAAATGATTTCAAGTAACGAAGGATCGCGATAAAGTCTTTATGGTAAATGGGGTCGCCATAATTTCCACTGAGGTCGGCCAAGAAACCTTTTTTGAATATACTCGTAGGAATACGCTTTTTGATAATCTCAAGCGGGAGGTCCACTTGCTTAAAAGAGCCTTTATCCGTAATACGGGCACAACGAGAACACTTGAGCGCACACTTTGAAGTGAGTTCAAAATTGAGGGATTTAATTTCTTCGTACTTAAAATATTCCACGTTTTGATTATAACCCTTTTGAGCGAGGATTCCAGCTTGTAATGCGCTCACAACTCTTTGCATGAGGATAGAAGCGGATCATATCTTCCAAAGAATAATAGTAGCAGCGCCTCACCTCGAGGGATTGAAGTTTTTGCTTATGCCCTCTTTCAAACATGGCATAGAGATCTGCGACCACTAGCGAAATATTCTTATACTCGCGCAATTGCTTTCTAATGAGCAGTTGGGCCTTGGTGCGATCAATAGGAAAATAATCGGGGTCCATCACTAAATGATGGTCCGACTCTCCTTCGTAGCGCAGAAATAGATTATATTCATCATAGGGGTAGTCTTCGCTATAGGCGTACATGGTGGTGGTAGAAAATGGCCAAAAATGAATAAAGCTAGCGACACTAAGACTGGCCATAAGAAAAACAAAGGTGCTCACACTTTGGGCCACCCAGTCTACCCCCTTGCCATAAATTCGCGCTATAGCTGGGCTTTGTGTGCCTTTGAAAAAATACTTGAGATCTGCCCAGAATTGATGCCAAGGAAAAATAAAGACGTAGATAATTTTAAAGATGCTGAAATGCACTTGCATGGAATAGTCCACTGTGACATGAAAGCTCAAAAAGAAAATGGCAAAGAGAGGACGCAGCCTTTTATAAAAGAGAGGAATAATGGCCGAGAGTTGAAAAACAACCCCTAGTACTTTGAGAAGCTTCTCCAATCCCTCTATTGTGGCCAATTGCTTTCCTACCGGTGAGCCGTTGAAGACTAAGGCCATCGAAAGGTTGTGGGTACTGAAGTAGTCAAGGCCACCCAGGCGCACTTTCTGAATACCTGAACAGAGATAGAAAAAGAAAATAAGAGACGAGATCAGTTGAAGGCCCCACTCAGGTCGATCTGAAAACCCCTTTATAAGTCCAAAGCGTTTATCTAAGCTAGAAAAGTGAGATGCATGGGTAAAAGGAAGAATCCCAAGGACCACACAGACCAGGGTAGTAGAATCGTAGATGGTTCCAAAGTTATTGGGCATACCAATGACGATTAAACCTGAGATAAAGGCAACCCAACTTGAAAAGGTGAAGAAAAGGCCCAGGGCACTCATCAATAGCCCTAGAGCAAAGCTCCAAAGAAAGAGCGACGAGCACAAAAGCCCGAGACTCGAAGCATCAAACCATTGGAAGAAACTAACTGGGCGCCACAGATGCGGGCCTAACTGACCCATGGCCATAAATTGATCAGTGTAGTTATCAAAAACAAAGAAAAAGGCAAAGAGATAGGAGTAAAAAAAGAAGCGCGCAATGCCCATATCTTTTGCATCACGTCCACCTAAGAAGGCCCTTTGCCAAAAGCTATACATATTATCTCTGACCCATTTACTCATATTTGTAAAAATTTTCCTTCCTGACTATAATAACCTCTATGGCGAAAAACCCCAACGATCGATTTTGTATTGTGCCTTTTATCCACCTCTCCACTTCCCCCCTTGGACTCCTTAGACCGTGTTGTTTTTCGTCCCAGTATAAGATCAAGGATAGAGATGGAGCGGACTTCAATTTTGGACACGATCAGCTCTCAAGCATTTGGAGTAGCGAGAGCTATAAGAAATTACGCGCTGATTTTTTGGCGAATCATCCTCCACTTGAATGCCAGGCCTGCTTCGAAGAAGAGCAATTGGGAAAGAAGTCAAAACGCCAAAAAGAAAACCAGGCCTATGAGCATTTAAAAGAAGCGGCCCTCCAATCTTTTCAAGAAGGCAATATGGCCTCGATGAAGCCGCGCACTCTAGATTTACGCCTGGGCAACTTGTGTAACTTGAAGTGCCTTTCATGTAACCCCATCTTTAGTTCGCCAATTGAAACAGAGATGAAAAAGCAATGGCCTGATCATTACTTTGAAAAGGCCAACTACGAAAATGTCACCTATGACAACCAATGGTTTGAGTCCGAATGCTTCAATGAAAACGCCGAGGCCATTGTGGAAGAACTGGAGTTTATCTACGTATCAGGTGGAGAACCTACCATTAACCCAGGACTCACCAAATTTCTGGAATTGGCGATAGAGAAGAAGTGCGCCCACCAACAAGAATTGCGCTTTAATACCAATCTCGCCCATTACAAAGACGAATTCTATGAGATGCTCCCCCACTTTAAAAAAGTGGATATTTCCATTAGCCTCGATGCCATTGGAGCGGAGCTTACCGTGATTCGCTACCCTCTCTCCTTTGAAAAAATTCAGCTCCATTTTGATAAACTCCTGCAAATCAAAGGTCCCATAGAGATCACCTTCAATTGCACGGTGTCTCTTTTGAATATCTTTAGTTTAAGTGCATTTTATCAGTGGGTTGACCAGAGATCACAGGAGGCAAAGCGCTACTTCCATGTGGCCGTAGACCTAGTTCATGAGCCCAGTTACCTCTCCCTAAAGTACTTGGCCCCCCGCCTAAAAGAAAAGGCCATTACAGAAGTAAGGACAATTCTTAAAACTGTGCGCCTCAAAGATGCTGCAAGAAAAGATCTTGAATCTCTGATTCCTCTGCTCAGTGCCCAACCACCAGAAGACCGTGTCCACCAAGAAGGATTGAGGGCCCAATTCATTCACACGATGAATCGTCTTCGTTCTCTAAATATTGAAAAGCTTGAAGGGATGGCCCTTGAGTAAGAAAGAGAGCTCTACATTTTGCATTATGCCCTTCATCCATCTATCGGCCAAAACCTCGGGTGCTCTAAGGCTTTGTTGTGAAGCGGCCAATTCCGATATAGAGCCTCGTAGCGTATTGGGTGATCGTGCCGGCCTTATGAAAGAAGTTTGGCGCGGAGACTTCTATAGCGACACAAGAAATAAAATGCTCAACTCAAAGAAAGTTTCCTCCTGTTCCATTTGCTATAAGAAAGAGGAGCGTGGGGTCAGGTCACGCCGGCAGGAATATAACGAAGCTTGGGAAGAAAAATTGGGAAGCGAAATCTTTGAGCAGATTCGCACGGGAAGAGTATTAGATCGACCCCTCTATCTCGATTTGCGCCAAGGAAGTATTTGTAACCTCAAGTGCCGCATGTGCAATAGTATGACGAGCACAAGCTTTGCCAAAGAGTGGGCAGAGCTGCAAAGTAATAGCGCAGAGCTCTCTCCTGAGCACTTCCCCGAAGAACAAGATCACTTGCGCTACTCCAAGAAAATGAAACCTTGGTATGATAGTGATGCCTTTTGGGATGAGCTTCTGCTCTTGGCCCCAACTTTAAAGAAGCTCTACCTCACGGGAGGAGAGCCTCTACTGATCAAAAATAACCTGAAACTTTTAAAGACCTTACTTGAAGCTGGAAATAATTCGCCCGAAATCGTGATCAACACTAATTTAACCGTGATCAGTGAAGAATTCCTCCAATGCTTTAGTCAATTCCCCCATGGCAACCTATCTTTAAGTCTTGATGGAGTGGGAGCGATCAATGACTATATCCGCTACCCCTCACGCTGGAGTGAGCTCGAAGAGAACTTTCATAAAGTCACTCAATATAAAATCAATGTGGATATGACTTATACCCTTCAGGCCTATAATTTCTTTGGACTCATTGATTTTCTCAAATGGGTCAATGAGAAGGCCATGGATGCCATAAACTATATCGACTGGAATATTCTTGATCGCCCAACATATCTGGCCATAGATGTACTTCCCTTGAAAGAGCGTGAACTCTACTTAGATCAGCTCGAACACTACATAGCGGCCACTGAAAACCAAAAGAATCAAAATATATACAACAAGCTCAGGGATAAGTTCCCTCTTTTGAAAAAAGAATATAATCCCAAGGAAGGAGCCTCCTTTCTTCGCTACACCCGGATGCTTGACCAAAAACGCAATCAGGATCTTGGGACCCAAATTCCCGCCCTCAATTTTCTAGGCCATTTAAAGGAAATATAATGACGATATCGGATAAGACAAATGATAAGAAGAAGTACTTCTGTCCCCTTCCCTGGCTTATGATGGCCGTGCGAAATAATGGAGATATGCGTATCTGTTGTCAGGCCAATACGGCGAAGTCACGGGGCCTCTATCGGAAAGAAAATGGAGAGGCCTACAATGTGGAACAAGAGGTTATTGCCGATGCCAGAAACTCAAACCTTGCCAAGGATCTGAGAAAGAGCATGATCGAAGGTGTTCAACATGAAGCCTGTATACGCTGTGATCAGGAAGACATTAATAAAATCCGCTCCAGAAGATCTTATGAAGTAGAAAAAGCAAAAGATACCTTCTCCTATGAACACGCTAAAGAAGTAACGGGTTCAGACGGCAGTATTGATGTCAAAAAAATTCCTCTAAACTATCTCGATCTACGCTTTGGTAATAAATGCAATATTCGCTGTCGCATGTGTGGCCCCACCGACAGCAGTGCTTGGTATAATGACTATGTAGAGTTATGGGGCACTCCATCCTATGAAGAGAGCTCCGGTGAAGTTAAACTCATTCAAGATGGCCAAAAAAACTGGGTACCTGAAAATAATATCTATGACTGGGTAGAACGTGAGCACTTCTGGGACGATATCGAAGAAAATATGGATCACCTCACCTATATCCATACCGTAGGTGGAGAACCCATGCTCATTGAAAAGCAATTTAATCTGCTCGAAAAGTGCATTGCCAAAGGTATCGCCAAGAATATTGAGCTTGAATACAATACCAATGGAACCATTATCCCTCAGAAGGCCTGGGACTACTGGAAGCACTTTAAAACAGTGAAGATTGGCCTTAGCATGGATGGGACAGGTACCCTTAATGATTATATCCGTTATCCTTCGAAGTGGAAGAATATCGAAGACAATATTAAGAAACTTGAAAACTATGAGGGTAACCTTCACCTCTGGTTTACCTATACTGTGCAAGTGCTCAATATTTTCTATCTCGATGATGTACTCAAATGGAAGATTGCTCAAGATTTTAAAAACTTTGGGGCCAGTCGTACCCAACCCTTTGTGTCTTCTCACCCCCTACACAATCCCAAACACTACAGCATTCATATTCTGCCCATGGATGTGAAGAAGGCCATTGAAGTAAAGCTGCGTGCTTTCTATCCTTGGCTTGAGAACTTCTTTATCGAGAATAACTACTCAGAGAAGAAACAAGAAATGTATCGCATGTCGGCCAAGAATATTATTGAAGGCTATATCAAGATGATGTTTGAAGAAGACCTCTCCCATCTTATGCCTAAGTTTTGGCGTATCACCAAGGATCTCGATCGCATGAGGGGTCAAAATTTCAAAGACCTCTTTCCCGAATACTACGAACTGCTGAGGCCCCATGTCGAATCCCTCTAATGATCTCAAATCACTCATCAACTCCAAGACTTTTGCGGTTTATGATTATCAATTTCTACTGCACTTAAAAGAAGCTCCCCTAAGTGCGTGGTTGGACCACTCTCCACCCTTTGCCTGCCAAGAAGAGTATCTGGCCAAGTTTGATCAGCTTATCCATCAATCCCAGCTCAATTGCCTAACTGGGCTTGAGCATTTTTCTAAACGCCACCTTATCAATGGTACCACCCAGGCCTTTGACGAGTGTTATTTGAGGAATGCTGGCAAGAGGCTACGAATCTTTCGTGGAGAATACGCCTATCACAAAAGGGTTAATCCTGATTTTTGTTATATAGAAGATGAACCTTTGCAGGAAGGAGATTACTTGATCATCTCACTACCTTTTTGTAGTACTGGGGATGAACACCCTCAAATGCAAGAGGCCATCGCCCAGGCCGAAGCATTAGGGCTTGGCGTGGAAGTAGATTGCGCTTATTTTGGAACTTGCCACTCAATTAACTTCGACTTCTCCAGCACGGCCATTAAGGCCGTAAGCTTCTCCCTTTCCAAAGGAATGGGTATGGGTGATATCCGCTCCGGAATTCGCTATAGTGATTACGACGATGACTTTCCCATTGCTCAGCAAAATAACTACCAGCACACGGTTAAGTTCGCAGCAAAAATTGGCCTTCATATGATGGAGCGCTTTGATTTTGACTATATCCCTAATCTTTACCGAGAACATCAAGAATCTGTGTGTCGAGACTTGGGTCTTAGCCCTACTCGCTGTATGCACCTGGCCTTGGGAAATGCTGAAGATTATGGAGACTTCATCGTCGATGGGAAGTATTATAGAATAGGAATAAGAGAGGCCGTCAAAAAGAGGAAGCAAGGACGTATATGATGGAGGAGAGCACTCCTAAAATCTCATTCATAACCCCCTACTACGAAGCAGAAACGACTGTTGGTAAAATGCTTCATCCCTTAGACTTTCTGCCCAAAGGCCATCGCGATATTTTAGAGTGGATCATTGTGGATGATCACTCCAGTGATAATTCTTATCGCGAATTAGTCGACATGGGCTCCGTTTATCCCGAAGTTCGTGTCATCCGTTGTGCTCAAAATGGTGGGGCTTCTTATGCTCGCAATATGGGTATTGAACACGCTCGTGGCGACTTTTTAATTTTTATGGATGCCGATATACAAATTGGAACGGTAAGCCTTGAGCACTTAATCGACGAAGTCTTAAGCCTCCATGCCGATGAGTTGAAGATCTTTACCGCAGGTCTGCACCAACCCAGAAGCACAAACTTTGCCACCCGCTATAAGACCGATTATATGAATGCCATCTTCGCCCCTTATCGTGGCGAGAGGAAGGAATGTGCTTTCCTCTATGGGAGTTTGTGTGGGTGGCGCGCGAGCTATAATTTTCGCTGGCCTAATATTCGCTATGGAGAAGATACTTACTTGGCCCAAGATATCTTGCGCAAGGGTCACTCCATTCACTTCTATGGGGATATCCTACTCGAGCACCATAAGAACTATAATTTAAAATCCCTGCTGATAAATGACTATCGCATTCCTTTCTACTTCGCTCATAGTTTCATGGACTTTAAAAATCATCCCTCCCAGTCCCCGAACACCGGTCGAAAGTTATCGTTCTCCCATAGTGAAACTTGGCAACTACTGGCCATTTTCATTAGCGGCCTACTGCTTTTGTCTCGCTACTATCCCCTGCAATTTATCTTAGTTCTTTTGATCCTATGGAGTTTGGCCAATCGTCCCCTCTTCAAAGAAGTCCTCAAGGGGCGCGCGCCCAAAGAACAACTGGCCAGCTATGCCTTCACTTTAATCGATCAATGGTTTATGGGTTTTGGTATTCTCTTTGGCCTTATTCACGCTCGTTTTTTCACTAGTCCTCTTAAGAACCCCAAAGAAGCAATATAGAGCAACCACTGAATTGGGCCATAGTGAGGTATGATAAAATCCCCCAGTTCAAAGTAAATCCTGCGATCGAGATTATTCAAAAAGAAGATAGGCGCAGTTTGGGAGAGGATGCGATTGCGCTGGCCAGAAGAATTTCTAAATTCAGAGCGATCATTGAGATGGGGACGATGGTAGACCTTCTCAGTGGAGAGCTTAAACTTCGCCCCTGCTTTATAGAGCTGATATCCAAGATCCGTATCTTCAAATCCATAGAAAATATAATTGGGTCGAATAAGCCCCACTTCTTCCAAGAGCTCTCGTTTAAGAGAAAGTGCGTAAGTACAAATATATTTCCAAGGGGCGCTGTGTTCATTCCACTGGTCGGCCTGGGCGAAGAAATCATACCAATAGGGATTGTCTTTTAAATCAATATCGCGCTCCCATTGCACATCTTGCCAACGTCGCACGCTTAGCCCCTGGCCTTTTGTAGAGAGGTCATAGCGACGTGATTGCACGACTTGTTTAGTGTC